>NZ_JBDNJQ010000200.1:0-13880 GCF_051172895.1 Nostoc sp. CALU 1950
ATCGAATCTTTGTGATCTAAAATTTTCATCAAAAAGCCTTAACCGAACCGTATTGTCCCTTGTCCCCCTCGTCTCCCTCATCCCCCCACCTCAATTACGGGTGATAATTTTTTCGGCATTCGGGTGCATCTGGATTTTCCTTGCAGTATTCTTCAAAAGAGACTTTGGCTGATACCATACCCTCAGATTTCTGATGAGCTGCTTCTGCTTGGAGTTCTTCTACTTCATCCCAGGCGACTGCACAGGGCTTAGAATAAGCACCTTGTTCGGTGCAAATAGCACGAGCCTGATCAATTGCTTTTTTAATTCTCTCTTCCAGCAGTAACGCTCTTGGCGCTTCTACAAAGTCGCTTTTAGTCAAAATGTCGGTAATCGAGATGATGCCGAGCAGCTTGCCTTGAATCACAGGTGCTCGATGAATACCAGTGTTAGCAAATAACCGCGCTACATATTCCACACCCAAATCAGGATTGACCACAATGCAGGGTTTGCTCATAATTTCATAAACCCGTACTTGCTTTGGGTCTTTACCGTAGGCTGTTATCTTATAGACAATATCTGTTTCTGTCACAATACCATAAGCATCATTGTCATAGCGGCGATCCACAACCAGCGCCCGCAATCCTTTATCTTTCATCAGCCCCACCGCTTCAGCAACAGTTGCCGAACCGCGAATGGTAACTACCTCTTTAGTCATGATATCTTCAGCTTTCATCATTGCTGTAGTCTCCTGGTTAATAGTCCGGTGCAGCACAGCGCCCTCATGGACGTATCGAAGCATTGCAGCGCACAGTTGGCTAACTAAAAAGTAAAAAAAGTTGAACTTTTGCCCAGCTACAACAATAAGTTAGACCAGTTATCAATTTCTGATGTTATCCAATGTGACCAAATAATTACTAATTCGTAATTCGTAATTCGTAATTCGTAATTGAAGAGGGTACAGCAGTCTTTGGAAGCGCTATATTTAGAGCCATTTATTTTTTAATTGCCGACAATTGCCAGATTTTCCAGAAATAGCTAGAAGTCCAATTGGTAATAATGTGAGCGACAATCGGCACTAATAAGTTGCCCGTGAGCAGGGTGCTATATGCCAATATCATCCCGACAATCGTTGCCCAAATCACATAGGGCCATTGTTGGGAACCGCTAAGATGCAAGATACCAAAGCAAAGACTGGATACAATTACAGCTGTAAAATCAGAGCCTAAAGCTGGCAGCATCACACCTCTAAATAATAATTCTTCACTCAAACCTGGTAGCAACCCCAGCCAAATTAAGTCTGGTAAAGCTAAAGGTTTTAGTACCACTTCTAGGTAATAATCTGCACTTTTACGATAGGCAGTCCAAAGGCGATAAGTTAAGCCACTTAACGCGGTGATGAGGAATCCCAATCCTACACCTAAAAGCAACTCTCTTTGGTTCAAATCCCAAGAAAATAGGGAAAAGTTGCCAAAGTATAACGAAAGTTTGGCGACTATCAACAAAATGATTGCAGTCGCTCCCATCGCTCCAAGTACTTGGATACGCGTCAGGTATGGAATTTCTGGCTCTTGCTTTTGTTGTTCAACCACAGGTTTTTAAGGGGAGTTGGGCAGGGGACAGGGGATAGGGGACAGGGGGCAGAGGGGCAGGGGAAGAATAACTAATAACTAATGACAAATGACTAATGACAAATGACTAATGACAAATGACTAATGACTAATTGACTGCAAAGGTAATAATTTGGGGCGGAGAGCGGAGGGATTGATGCCTGCTTTGTGTGCCACTAATACACCCACTGCTTCTAAATATGAGTTTACTTGTATAGATTTGATCCCCAAGGGTTGGGGAGGAACTTTTATCAGAGTTTTATTTTCTTCTACTGTAATTATTTGGCATCGTCTTTGGCTTAAACTTAGTAAAGCACTACTACCACAAGCATTTGCCGGTGCGATCGCAGCATCCACTTCATCTGCCCAAATATCTCCTGGCTGTGATGCCATTGATCCTTTCTCTACTATAAATTGTGGGGCACGACTTAATCCTACAAGCACGCACGGCAAAAAGGTATAGCCCAATTCTTCGGCGGCGGAACGGGGAGATAAATCAGGTTGTGGAGGTTCGCTCAAAAGGGCGGGAGAATGGGCGCAAGGAATTTGAAAGGTTCGCACTAGCAAATGGCTAATTACGGCTTCTGCACCCGCTAAAGAATCTACACCTTCACCCTGGCGGTATTTTTGTACTGCTTCCTCATCCATATCATCGGGGAAACGGGCAACAACTGCGATCGCTTCTGCCCCCGCTTTTTTAATTAATATCTCGGCTGCCCTTAACAAGCTATCTGGGTTGCCAATTGTTCCCCAACTAGCTCCCGATGCTGTAGTCCGTAATTCTACATTTAATGGTGCATCAGTAATCACATAATCTGTTAAAGTTAATCCCAGAGTTGCTCTGACTGCATCTGCGGCTTGTATATGTCGTAGCCGTAACTCTGGCTCAATGGCTTGGTCTAAAAGCAAACCTACTTTGTTGTTGCGGACTGGACGCAAACCCCAGCATCCAGAGGCGAATTTGTCAAGACCGTAACCTTCAACATAGAAAGCGTTTGGAAGATTCCAGTATAAACTTGCACCATTAAGGACATTGGGGTGAGTAATTAGGCGATCGCAAACCTGTGCTATAACTCTAGCAACAGGCAAAGCGTCTCCTGCATAACCCCCAATGGCAGCCCCAATGCCTGTTGGTACAATTAAAATAGCGGTATACGGACGATTCATCTTAAGTTAAGAGTGATGAGTTTATAAATCACAAGCCATCAAATCCTAACCCTTGTAGAGACGCGATGAATCGCGTCTATCTTAATCGCGTCTATCCTAACTCTTAACTGTAGTCACCACAGCTTCAACTGTAGCTTTTTGTTCGTCAGTATCTACAGAAGTAACTGCCCAACGCAGAGGTTCGCCTTGTTTCTTTAACTCTGTTTCAATTACTTCTAGTAACTCTGCGGGAGTTTCTTGTAAATCAATTTCTGCGGTAATAAAATGAGTCGTCATTTTGGTAAATCCTGTTGATTTGTAGTTTCTAGAATAGCTGATTTCATCTGCGATGAAATACTTATGTAATTTATCAGATTTAGTAATCTCAGTGAACAGTTATTCAGTTATGAATAATCATCCGATATACTGATAACTGTTCACTGATTATTTGCCTTTGCCAAATTGTAACTGATAAACTACATCTTCCTTTTCTGTCTCCAGTTTCAAATCAGAAAGGGGTTTGGCAACACAAAGCAATACGTAACCTTGCTTTTGTAAATCTGGACTAACGCCCATACCCTCAGCTTGATCCACAGTTCCCTCGCTTATTTGACCGGCGCAAGTTGTGCAAACACCTGCATTACAAGAACTCGGTAGTTCCAAACCAGCAGCTTCGGCAACTGATAAGATCGTTTCATTTTCAGGAACTTGCAAGGTATGAATTTTGCCTTGGTGATCAATTTCTACGGTGTAAGTTTTGGGCATATACAAAAGAAGCGTGATGCAACGGACAAATGTATTAGTTTATCTGAATTAGTTAAAAATATCCAGATATTACTATAAAAATTTAGGTTAAAGATTGATAATTATAGCAACTAATTCTGAACAATCTTTAGATGAGTAACATTAATTACTATACAATACACAAATAAATTAGTTAAATTTGCTTACTATAAATATGCGCGTAGGCGTAGCCCGCCGTAGGCATCGCGTTTCTTTAGAGACTGTATCTGTAAGTCTGCCTTTTGGCATTGGTTCGATGTCTTGGAAAGTTGACACCACACAAAAGAAGGCGGCTTGGTCGCTTTATGTGGAAGATTTACAATCACCTAAATTAACTGCTTCTACTCGGTCAAGCCTTGCTCTAATATCGCGCAAAGAGTCAAACCACTCAGAGAAAGGATTTATACCATTAACGCTTAAATAACTCCTGATCTCCTTTGGTGAAACTTCCATCTTGAAATTTTTTCCAACTCTGCGATCGCTGTAAATCAACAATATACACTATGTATCGATGATTGCACTCACCAACGAACTTTGGTCATCAATGTTACAACATTAAGCCTTAAAGCTAGAACATTAAGCCTTAAAGCTAGAACATTAAGTCTTAAAGTTACAACATTAAGTCTTAAAGCTAGAACATTAAGCCTTAAGATTACAACATTAAGCCTTAGAGCTTTAACTTTAAGGCTTAAGGTTACAACATTAAGCCTTAAAGTTAAAGCGATCGCTGATAGCGGTTCTCAATTGCATAGAATACAGACCATTTATAGGGGCACAGCATTGCTGTGCCCCATTGTCTATTGCTTAAACATAATATTATTTGGCTGAAAATCGACCTTTAATGATTAAATTACGAGAAATCACGGACACAAATAAAAACTTTTACTAAAAAAATGCGCTTTTTGCTGAACCAAAATCCAGGTTAATTGAGACAAAATAGCTGTGTAAAGCTTTTAAAAGTGTAAAATTATGACTCGAAAAAAACGTAGTTCCCGGATTTTAGAAAAAGCTGAGTTTAGAGTTGCCGGGTTAAAAGCTATCGATCCAAAGATCAATTTTGATGATACTCACAACTTGCAAAACCTGACTCAATTAATAGACAATTTTCACAATATGCTTGATGAGTATAACGCTGCTCTAGCTATGATTGACTCTTCTAGAAAAAAGCTGGATGAGATGGAAAAAACCTTAAGTCAGATTTCAGACAAGATGCTGACTGGGGTTGGTTTCAAGTACGGCAAAAACAGCAACGAATATGAACTTGCAGGCGGCGTTAGAGACAGCGAACGTATCCGTAAAAGCAGATTGACACGTTTGAAATCTAACACAGATAAAACATCAGATGAAAATGCTCTAACCGCCTAGTACCGCTATGCGGAAGTCAAAAGGCTTATAGAATCTGCTTTTAACTTTTTTAGAATGGTATTTGTAAAAATTAAAGGTGTCCAGAACCCCGACTTCTTTGAGAAGTCGGGGTTATATTTCATCACGAATGATTCAGGGCTGCTATATAATAATGCATTAACCCAGAACTTCCAAAATCTTAAAATTGAATGACCAGGTTTATCCATGATAAATTCGCCAAAGACTATCTAGAAGAACTACTAAAAGATTACGGAGAAGTCAAAGCATCAGAAAAAGTCTCAGGAGAGATTAAAGAAATAGATGTTTTATTCACTCCTGCAAAACAGCAAAGTTCTAATATACAAATACTGGGTTTGTTAGGAAGATTTGCCCAACAGCCTGCAATTATAGAACCATACCGCAATCCAGCTTCTACCGATGAAATCTGCGACTGTATTCTCAAATTATTAGAAATCAAGGCTCTCTTACGACGAGAAACTAAAGCCAATAAAACCAAACTTCAGGACTCAGAAATTCCAAAATTGTGGGTTCTTACACCTACCATATCTGAAACTAGATTGTCTAGCTTTGGAACTATGCAAAAAACAGGTTGGTTATCAGGAGTGCATTTTCTCCCAGATGCCTTGCGGACAGCAATTGTAGCAATACACCAACTACCCCAAACACCAGAGACATTATGGTTGAGACTTTTAGGTAGGGGAAGCGTGCAGTCACAAGCGATTATCGAGTTGCAAGCGTTACCATTAGATCATCCATACCAAAAAGCAACTCTTGAATTAGTTTACAACTTGCGCGAAAACTTGAGAGTAAACCAAGAATTAGAATCAGATGATCGGGAGTTAATTATGCGATTAGAACCACTTTATCAAAGAGACAAAGAACAAGCTATACAGTCAGGAGAACAACGTCTAGTTATACGCTTACTTAATCGCCGTATTGGTGAAATTGATACATTATTAGTTGAGCGAATTAAAAGTTTATCGCTTGAACAATTAGAGAATTTAGGAGAGGCATTACTAGATTTTTCTAGTGTTGGTGATTTAGAAACTTGGTTAAACCAACAATCAATCTAATTCATTATTACTACGCCTAGCGACTAGAAGTCGCGGCTATACAGACGAAACCCACCTCCGTGGGTTAAAAATTCTTGATTTACTCTTAGTCCACGTAGGTGGACTTTGTTTGTGTAGCGAATTCCATTCGCCTTTTTAAACTGCAAACAACTGATTACCAGTAAAGCTTTCAGTAATAAAAGTAAGCTAAACTCTTATAGCCAAGTATTGACTAAAAATATTTCATAATTAAAGATAGAACATCCCAATGGAGAACATAAAAATGCTAGAACAATATCGTAAACACGTTGCTGAAAGAGCAGCACTCGGTATTCCTCCTTTACCATTGGATGCGAAGCAAACCTCAGAATTATGTGAATTACTGAAAAATCCGCCCAAGGGTCAAGAGGAGATATTATTACATTTATTGCGCGATCGCGTTTCTCCTGGTGTCGATCCAGCAGCTTATGTCAAAGCTGGATTTCTCACCGCCATTGCTAAGGAAGAAATCACCAGTCCGTTGATTGCGCCCATCGAAGCAGTGCAATTGCTGGGCACAATGATTGGTGGTTACAACGTGCAATCTCTAATCGATTTGCTGCAATTGCCCACTGTATCCCTCTCCGACTCATCCGAAACACCTCTAGTAATGGGCGGACAAGGAAAAGAACCCATTTCTGCCTACGCCGCCAACGCCTTAAGCAAAATCCTTTTGGTGTATGACGCCTTCCACGATATTTTAGAGTTGTCTAAAACCAATCCTTTCGCCAAGCAGGTGATTGACTCCTGGGCGGAAGCTGAATGGTTTACCATGCGCCCCACTGTACCAGAAGCGATTACTGTCACTGTTTTTAAAGTTCCTGGCGAAACCAATACCGACGATTTATCACCCGCCCAAAGTGCCACAACTCGCCCAGATATTCCCTTACACGCCTTAGTGATGTTAGAGTCACGGCAACCGGGAAGCTTGGCAAGCATTGCCGAACTGAAGAAAAAAGGGCATCCTGTAGCTTACGTGGGAGATGTAGTTGGTACAGGTTCCTCGCGGAAATCTGCCATCAACTCCGTATTGTGGCATACAGGAAATGATATACCTTTTGTGCCAAACAAACGCGCTGGGGGTTATGTTTTAGGTGGTGCGATCGCGCCAATCTTTTTTAACACAGCTGAAGATGCCGGTGCTTTGCCTATTCAGTGCGATGTCACCAAACTCGAAACTGGCATGGTAATTACCATCCATCCCTACAAAGGCGAAATCACAAACGAAGCAGGCGAAATCATTTCCACCTTTGCCCTCAAACCTGACACCATCCTCGATGAAGTCCGCGCAGGTGGACGCATCCCCCTACTTATTGGACGTACCCTCACCGATAAAACTCGTCTTGCACTTGGTTTAGAACACAGCACAGTCTTCACCCGTCCCCAGCAAGCTTTTGATACAGGCAAAGGCTACAGCCTAGCACAGAAAATGGTAGGTAAAGCTTGCGGATTACCTGGTGTGCGTCCCGGCACATCTTGCGAACCCATCATCACCACCGTTGGTTCTCAAGATACCACAGGCCCCATGACCCGCGACGAATTAAAAGAACTCGCCTGTCTTGGTTTCAGTGCAGACTTAGTGATCCAAAGTTTCTGCCACACAGCAGCTTATCCCAAACCAGTAGACATCCAAACCCATCACGAACTCCCCGATTTCTTTGCTTCTCGTGGCGGTGTCGCCCTCCGTCCCGGTGATGGTATCATCCACTCTTGGTTAAACCGGATGCTGCTACCCGACACCGTAGGAACTGGCGGCGACTCTCACACCCGCTTCCCCTTGGGTATTTCCTTCCCCGCCGGTTCTGGATTAGTAGCGTTTGCAGCCGCCTTGGGTGTGATGCCTTTAGATATGCCAGAGTCAGTTTTGGTAAGATTTAAAGGAGAATTGCAACCAGGTATCACCCTGCGCGATGTCGTGAATGCCATACCCTACGTGGCAATTCAAAAAGGTTTGCTGACAGCAGAGAAGCAGAACAAGAAAAACGTCTTCTCCGGGCGAATTCTTGAAATAGAAGGTTTGCCAGATTTAAAAGTTGAACAAGCCTTTGAACTCACCGATGCTAGCGCCGAACGTTCTTGTGCCGGATGCACAATTAAGCTGAGTGTAGAGACAATTTCGGAATATCTGCGTTCTAACGTAGCGTTGCTGAAAAATATGATAGCACGGGGCTATCATGATCCGCGTACCATGCTGCGCCGTGTGGCCAAGATGGAAGAATGGTTAGCAAATCCCGTGTTATTAGAAGGCGATGCCGATGCGGAGTATGCCGAAATAATTGAAATTGATTTGAACGAAATCAAAGAACCAATTGTTGCTGCTCCCAATGACCCCGATAATGTTAAGTTATTATCGGAAGTTGCTAATGATCCAGTGCAAGAAGTATTCGTCGGTTCTTGCATGACGAATATTGGTCATTATCGGGCAACAGCAAAAGTTTTAGAAGGTGCAGGTGAAGTGAAAACTCGCTTGTGGATAGCACCACCAACCCGCATGGATGAACACCAATTAAAAGAAGAAGGTGTATACAGCGTTTTTGGGGCTGCGGGTGCGCGTACAGAAATGCCAGGATGCAGTTTGTGCATGGGTAATCAAGCGCGAGTTGCTGATGGCACAACAGTGTTTTCTACCTCTACCCGCAACTTCAATAATCGCATGGGTAAAGATGCGCGAGTGTATCTTGGTTCAGCAGAATTAGCCGCAGTTTGTGCCCTGCTGGGACGGCTTCCGACAGTGCAGGAATACTTGGATATTGTGGCGAGTAGAATTCATCCTTTTGCAGATGATTTGTATCGGTATTTGAACTTTGATCAAATTGCTGGTTTTGAGGATGAAGGGCGAGTTATTTCTCAAGAGGAGCAGGCTTTGTTGGTATAGTTTAATTAGGTGGGTGTTATGCCCACCTAATATTTAGTGTTTCCAAGAGGAATATTAATGAATAGTCCATCTTTTATAAATGAAAAAAATCTTTATGAACAAGATTTTTACTTGTGGACACAAACAATTGCCCAGCAGTTAAAAGAAAATAATTTTAATGAAATAGATATACCTAATCTAATTGAAGAACTTGAAAGCATGGGGAGAAGTGAAAAACGCGAGTTAAAAAACCGATTAATTGTACTATTGATGCACTTGCTGAAATGGCAATACCAACCAGAAAAACGTAGCGAAAGTTGGCGCAGTACCATTTCTGAACAACGTATCTGTATTGAAACATTATTAGAAGATAGTCCCAGTTTGCAACCTCTACTTGCAGAAGTATTTGAAAACTGTTATCAAAAAGCTCGTCTCAAAGCATCTGATGAAACAGGAATTAAATTAAATTTCTTTCCTCAAGAATCACCTTTTACATTAGAAGAAACGTTAAAAAATAGTTATTAAGTTGGAGGAAGGAATGAATTTTTATACCGTCGTACTCAGAAAAAACTCTGGCTATTAGGTTGCTTTATGTTTAGAAAACGGCATTGTCGGGCAGGGAGATGGTCAAGAAGATGCAATTAAAAAACTGAAAGAAGCAATTGAATCTTTTGAAATTGTTTATGAGTCTGAAAGTAATATTTATAAATCTCCCGTTTCAATAAATGAATTACATGAATTTTTATTTGTTTAAGGTAAATACATAATATTGTATTTAACTGCATTAAAACCAACCTAAAATTCAACTTATTTTAACTGATTTTTTCTAGCCATATTTTTAACGCTCGATTAATGATATGTTTAATGTCATCAACAATTATCTCATCATTCGCTGATTTTTTAAAGATTAACTGTCCACCTTTAATATGAGTAATATTGTCTGGATCTAGTTCCTTAGCCATTGAATTGAAACTTTTGAAATAAATAAGATTTTTGGAATTTCCTGGAACGCTATAAAAAGTATAATCAATACTAAGACATGATAGTTTTTCCCAAGATATACTTCCTTCTTTTAAAGGAATATATCGCCAATATGTTAAATATTCATCCGTTGTAATTGTATCAATTTGCATTCTGACAATAGTTTTATTTTGGCGGTTGGGAATAATTAACCATAGAAATAAGAGAATCTTTTTCGATTTTCTATCAAAACATAACTCTGCACATGGTCTTATCTTATCCTTGCCATATTTACTTGCATACATAATACTTTTATTCACTACTATTTCTTCTAACCTACAATCAAAAGTTAATATCTGATGTCTAATTTTCGTTAAATTTTCTATTTCTGTGTTGGTTAAAGAACCTAACCAATCTAAGAATAATCTTGGTGGTTCAGGAATATTATCGTTTCCTTGATTTTGGAGATGAACTTCTTGATAATTAATTTTTATAATCTTTGTTTCTGATTGATTATGAATTTGAGATAAATGAAAATAAAATTCATTGTTTTCATAAACAATGAAAAAAGTAAATAAACTAAATTTAATCTACTGTGTTTTTCATCAATTAAATTATGACGATGAAAGCTCGGACATATCGCTAGCAACCGAATTTCCTTATCATAATTAATATTAGTTTTTGAAGGTTGTTCTTCTAACAAATTGTCATAATAGCGTGTAAGTTGATTAATCACATATCTATCTTCTGTATTTTTTAGTTCAATAATAGCTAGTTGATTATTTTCTCCTGTTGCTAGGATGTCACAAATTTCTCCTTTTATAGATAATTGGCGGGTTAAGGGCTTTAGTTCAAATATTTCTTCTAAATTATCCCAAACAAAATTTTCTAATTCAGACTCATCAATAAATTTCCAGCCTTGCTCAGTTTTACGTAATGCTACGTTCTTTTGCATAATCTAAGTTAAGTAATAATAGGTAAACAATCTGATTATTTTTTAAACAATATAGACTTATATATTTAATTTATACTAAAAATTATCTGATGTCCTTATTTGGGATAAGTAAAGATAGTGAACTGCGATCGCACCCTCTCACTTCGCACACAGACCTAACCCCCCAACCCCCTTCCCTACAAGGGAAGGGGGAGAAATCCGGCTCCCCTCTCCGCTTCGGAGAGGGGTTGGGGGAGAGGTCAATCATAATCTAAAAATAAACACCTATTTTCATACTTTATAAATGAATAATCCAACACCCGAAGAACCCTATCCATTGAAAAAAGAGGGAACTCGCAATATTGTAATCGGATACAAAGCAGACTTAGTTAAAGTGCAACGTGCCAAAGAACTTCGTCAGCAAATGACACCAGAAGAAAAAATTCTTTGGCAACATCTTCGTGCTAATCGCCTGAATGGTTTTCACTTTCGCCGTCAACAGATTATCAATGGATTTATCGCAGATTTCTACTGTCACTCAACTGCATTAGTGATAGAAGTAGATGGCAAAATTCATGAACAACAAGCCGAATATGATGCAGAACGGGACAAAGTTTTGTTAGCTAGGGGACTGCATTTGTTGCGAATTAAAAATGAAGAAGTTAGACACGAACTTGATAAAGTCTTGATGCGTATTTCCACAGCTTGTTCTCAAGAGACCTAACCCCCCAACCCCCTTCCCTACGAGGGAAGGGGGAGAAATCTAGCTCCCCTCTCCGCTTCGGAGAGGGGTTGGGGGAGAGGTCAATCTATGCGATCGCTGTAAATAGTGTATCTTTGTCTGATACATACATCATGTAATATCTGGGAATTTCGTTTTTGAAACTTCTCCTAAATACTTTCACTAGGAAACTTTAGTATTATCTGCCTTTCAACGCTTTTGGTGGTTAGCATAGGCATCGCCTATTTATTACTATTTCTTAATTCCATTTTCTGCGTATTTTGTCAATACCCAAGTCCTGAATTTATTTATTTGTCGGAAGTCCCTTACCCAATAGTCAATTTGGGGGTAAAACTGGGGTAATGTAAAAGGGTCAGGGTGTTTACAAAGCAGCTGTGTTGAATAAAAATTATGTTGTCCGATCAAAGCAGATTTTATCCCATGACGACGAGGGTCTTCTGAATAAGTATAGGCTTCTATGAATTGCGATTTGATACACGGGTGTATATCCGTTAAACGGAATTTGCGCTCCTCAATACCATATATTATTGTCAAGTTAAGCGCTTATATCTTGCAATAGATAACTTTTACCCTCACGACTGGAGAGCAAAATCTTGGGAATAGAACTACGCAGTTTCGTATTTCTCGACAACCTGCAACCTCAACATGCAGCATATATGGGAACAGTAGCCCAAGGCTTCTTACCATTACCAGGAGATACATCACTGTGGATTGAAATCTCTCCTGGTATCGAAATTAATAAGATTACGGATATAGCCCTGAAATCTGCCTCTGTCCGTCCAGGAGTACAGGTAGTTGAACGACTCTACGGGCTATTAGAAGTTCATTCTAGCTCCCAAGGCGAAACACGAGCTGCTGGTCAAGCTATTTTGGCGGCACTGGGAGTCAAAAGAGAGGAATGTCTCAAACCGCGGGTTATTTCTAGTCAGATTATCCGCAACATCGATGCTTATCAAACACAACTGATTAATCGCACGCGCCGGGGACAGCTACTACTAGCAGGTCAAACACTATATGTATTAGAAGTGGAACCTGCTGCTTATGCCGCACTGGCTGCCAATGAAGCGGAGAAAGCAGCGAGGATTAACATTCTTGAAGTTCAAGCTGTAGGTAGCTTTGGACGGCTTTACTTAGGTGGACAAGAACAGGATATTCTAGCAGGGGCGGCGGGAGCATTAACGGCCATTGAAAGTGTCGCTGGTCGAGTAAATTCTCTGGGTGGGCGTCAGGAGTAAAGGAGAGAAAATGGCAAATCGAGAGCATCTAACTTTACTCAAAGCAGGTGCAGTTACATGGATTGAGTGGAGAAAGAAAAATCCCCAGATTGAACCAGACCTCAGCAGCGCGAATCTGCAAGGCGATAACCTCAGAGGCGCAAACCTCCAAGGGGTAAACCTGAGAAAAGTCGATTTGGGTAATGCTTTACTGGTGCGAGCTAACCTCAGTGGTGCTGACCTCAGTAGTGCCAACCTCTACAAAGCCTTTTTAATTGAAGCTAATCTGAGTGCGGCTAACTTCAGTGTTGCTAACTTAAGTGGTGCTGTACTTACGCAGGCGGATTTGAGTCATGCCAATCTGATTGGAGCCGATTTGAGTCAGGTGGATCTTAGAGGCGCTGCGATCGCATATGCTAATCTGATTGGCACTGACTTAAGAAGTGCTAACTTGAAAGATGCCGATTTAGGTGCAGCAAAGCTGATGCGGACTAACCTCTCTTTTGCCAACCTCATTGAAGCTAACTTGATTGCAGCTGACCTCAGCGAAGCGAGTTTGTATGAGGCGGAAATGTTGGGTGCTTATCTTTACAAAGCTGACCTCTACAAAGCAAATCTGAGCAAGGCTCACCTCAGTGGTGCATACCTGTTGCGGGCTAACCTTAGTGAAGCTGACTTGAGTCAAGCAGAATTGAGTTGGACTAACCTCAGAAACGCGAATTTAGCAGGGGCAAATCTCAGAGGAGCTAACCTTAGAGGAGCCGACATTAGGGGAGCTAACCTCAGCGGTGTAAATCTTCAGGAAACAATTATGCCTGACGCTTCAAGGCACGATTAGTTTACAGCCGACATTTTGCACCTTAGACTGTCACAATCAGTTTTTTGGGATTTTTATTATTGTATTTA
This sequence comes from Nostoc sp. CALU 1950, assembly GCF_051172895.1. NCBI lineage: Bacteria > Bacillati > Cyanobacteriota > Cyanophyceae > Nostocales > Nostocaceae > Nostoc > Nostoc sp. CALU 1950. The sequence goes on from NZ_JBDNJQ010000200.1 coordinate 13,585, forward strand.
AAGATCCCAGCCAAGACTTACTGCATTTAGAGGTTGTTTGAAAAGTCTAATTTATTACTCATCGGGCGACTAGAAGTCGCGACCATACAGACAAAACCCACCTCCGTGAGTTAAAAACTCTTAACTCATCCCCCGGCTTGAAGCCGGGGGGAAATCGAAGTCATTGGTGTTAATGACTAATGACTAATGACCAATGACTAATGACCAATGACTAATGACTAATGACCAATGACTAATGACCAATGACTAATGACTAATGACCAATGACTAATGACCAATGACTAATGACTAATGAC
>NZ_JBDNJQ010000201.1:0-13784 GCF_051172895.1 Nostoc sp. CALU 1950
ACGCCGCAAGGTCGCTTGACATCTGGGCATCTGCTTTAACTTGACACCAATGGCAAGATGCCCACCCCACAAAATTGGATAAGACTTACCAGTTACCTACAGGTTGAGCATCATGAGAAAACATTGAGGGATCGATTGAAATGCCCAATCCTTCAGCTACACGACGACCATAAGAAACATCTGCCCGGAAGAAGTGGCAGAGTTGGCGCATTTGGATGTCCTCCCTTGCTTGAGAGAGACTACCGACAATATTTTTAGCAAGACGCTCTTGCTGTTCAGGATTTAGTAACCGATACAGATTACCTGCTTGGGTGTAATCGTCGTTTCCTTCACGATGACTGTAACGATCGACTGTGACATCGCCCAAATGACTAGGTGGTTCTGCATAAGCTGGATTTTCTTTGGGCGTACCCTCAGCACTATTCGGCTCATAGTTAGGAACGCTACCGCCGTTGTTCCCCGATGCCATAAATCCATCTCGCTGATAATGCATCACTGGACATTTGGGCTGATTAACGGGTAGTTGCTGATAGTTACCACCCAAGCGATACCGTTGAGCATCTGGGTAAGAAAAAATTCGAGCTTGCAGCATTTTGTCTGGAGAAAAACTAACCCCAGGAACCACTGCACTAGGACTAAAAGCGGCTTGCTCAACTTCGGCAAAATAATTCTCAGGGTTCCGATTTAGCTCTAATATCCCGACTTCAATTAAAGGATATTCCCCTTGTTTCCAAACTTTGGTCAAGTCAAAAGGATTGTCAGGATGTTTTTCCGCTTGCTCCTCGGTCATCACCTGAATACACATCCGCCACTTAGGATAGTCTTTGTTAGCGATCGCTTCAAACAGATCGTGAGTCGCATGATCGGGATCTTCGCCCTTAATTTTAGCGGATTCTTCCTCTGTCAAAGTTTGATGCCCTTGCAGAGTCTTAAAGTGAAATTTACACCAGACGCGATCGCCTTCAGCATTAATTAAACTAAAAGTGTGGCTACCAAAGCCATCCATGTGGCGATGGGTTTTGGGAATTCCTCGATCTGAAAACAGGATCGTCACCTGGTGAAGCGATTCTGGACTGAGTGACCAAAAATCCCACTTTGCATTCTGGTCTTTGCAATTGGTTTGGGGATTGCGCTTTTGGGTATGGATAAAATCAGGAAACTTCAAAGGGTCGCGGATGAAGAAAATCGGGGTATTGTTACCTACAAGATCCCAGTTACCCTCCTCAGTATAAAACTTGAGGGAAAAACCTCTAGGGTCACGCTCGGCATCTGCTGAACCTTTTTCTCCTCCGACTGTAGAGAAACGCAAGAGAAGTTCCGTTTTCTTGCCAATTTCAGAAAAAAGTTTGGCTTTACTGTAGCGGGTGATGTCATTGGTAATAGTCAAAGTACCATGAGCAGCAGCACCTTTAGCGTGGACAACGCGCTCAGGAATACGTTCTCTGTTGAAATGAGCCAGCTTTTCTATAAGGTGGAAATCCTGCATTAATACAGGGCCACGCGCTCCAGCCGTGAGTGAATTCTGGTTATCGCTAACTGGAATGCCATCAGCAGTTGTCAAGTTTTGGGGTTCAGTCATGCGTAAAGAAGCTCTCCATGTAAGTTACTCAGATTGCCCACAGTAGATTGACGGTTGCCTACTGATAGAACAATTTAATTCATAGTCATAACGAGTTTATATACAAATCATACTCGATATGATTATGAATTACCATAAATTTTTTTGTATTTTGGGAGGATATAGAGGCAATATACAGCGTCTATGCTGCCTTTCAGGTATTTAAATGTTTGAGAATCAACGAGCAAACATCTGTCGCCTCAATTTGATGTTCATCAACTAGGTGAGTTTGATGGGTGATAAATAGAGGCCCTTCATCTGGAGAAGTGGTGATATTACCGTGAGAACCACGCACCAGAGAAGCATCCAGAGGGATCACATCCATTAAGTAGCGAAAACCTAGTTGTTTCTTAAGTAACTTGAGAGCAATTTTTCCTTGAGGAAATTTAATTTGTGGATCAAGGAAAAGTTCTACAGGATCGTAACCAGGTTTGCGGTGGATATCTACAGTTCTAGCAAAATCAGGCGCTTTCGCATCATCAAGCCAATAATAATAGGTAAACCAAGCGTCAGATTGAGCGATCGCCACCAACTCACCCGATCTAGGATGATTGAGATGGTAGGCTTGTTTACCCTCTTCATCCAATACCTGCGCTACGCCTTCAGCCGCTTCTAAAAGCGATCGCACTTTTGGGATATATGCCGGATCGTTCACATACACATGAGCAATTTGGTGATCTGCAACGGCAAAGGCAATGCTAGCACCAAAATCGAGCAGTTCTCGCCCTAATTCTTCTCGCACAGCAATTAAACCATTTTCTCGTAATACACGGTTCAAATCCACAGCTTTAGAAACTGAGGTAATGCCATACTCAGAAAGAATAATTACTTGAGTATTACGTGCTTGAAAATATTCAATTAAATCACCACAAACAGCATCAATTTCTCGCAAATCTGCTTGAATCTGCGTTTGATTGTTACCAAACTTTTGCAGACAGTAATCTAAATGTGGTAGATAAACTAGTGATAATGTCGGGCTGTAGCGTTCCTCAATCCATTTTGCGGAATTGGCGATCCATTGGCTAGAACTAATGGAAGTTTTTGGCCCCCAGAAATCGAACAGAGGGAAATTTCCTAAATCAGATTGAATTTGCGATCGCACATCACTAGGATGGGTATAAATATCAGGTAACTTTCTCCCATCTGCGGGATACATCGGGCGCGGTGTAATCGCATAATCTGCTGTAGAGTACATGTTGTACCACCAAAAAAGATTGGCACAAGTGAAAGTTGGATCAATTGATTTAGCGATTTCCCAAACTTTGGGAGCCTGCACTAGTTTATTAGACTGCCGCCAAAACTTCACTTCACATTCATCGCGGAAGTACCAACCATTAGCGACAATTCCATGTTCATCAGGCAATTTTCCTGTTAAATAAGTAGCCTGAACAGAACAAGTCACAGCAGGTAACACTTTTTTGATGGAAGCTACCTGTCCTTTAGCAGCCCAAGAAGATAAAAATGGCGTGCTTTCTCCTAGTAAACTGGGCGTTAATCCCACGACATTTAGAACAACTGTTTTCTGCATAAACTTAATCCTCTCTTATAGCAATTTGAAAAAATAACTAGAAACGCACAATAACGTATCTCTAAAGATTTAAACTAGAAAACTAAGTTTAAACCTTTAATTACGAATTACGAATTACGAACTACGAATTAATTTTAATACCCACTCATACTCACGCTGAATAGAAGTCGCTAAATCTATCTTCATTTCTGATGGCAATACATCCCAGGTGTAAGTTTCTATTTCTAAATGTGAGCAAGCATTATTTGTCTGAAGTAGATGCAAAACAGTAGCAATATCATCTTGAGTAGATTGCAAAATCTGATAATCATGAATAAAAATTGGTACATGGAAGTGAGTCCTCCATTCTTCAGCTAGAGATTGCTCTAAATGGGGTAATGCAGTTATTAAGTCAGGATAGTGATGGAGTGTACCATCACTGCGACGTTCTATTACTTGATGAAGATAAGTAGATTCTGCAAAAGGGCGTAAGCGTTCAACTATTAAGCTACGTTTCTCAACATCAGCAGGTATTTTTACTTGAATTGCTGCGCTGATTTGAATCTTGCCAATCTTAATTCCTGCTGATTGAAAACGTGCAAATACAGACTGCGGTTCCTCATATTCAACTGAAAAATGGCAGGTGTCATAGCAAACCCGAACGTGTTCTAGTAATTTAGTTTCTGCTAACGTCTGGTCAATATTTAATTTCTCTGATAAATAACTACCACTAATTGGCAATAACCAGTTTTGATAGAAATCAATTACTTCTGAGGTATTTTCAATTAATCCATCAGGCTCAGGTTCTAAATCAATATGTAGTAACTTCCCTGTTTCTTCGCGGATGCGAATCATTTCTGCAACAACTGATGCTATGTTCAAACAACTCTTTTTCAGAACAGTCTCGAAAGTTGCTTGGTCTTTTACCCACCAAGGTTTATAGGATAATGGTAGTGTAGAAATTCCGCCATCAAGTCCTTGGGGTAATAGATTAGCTAAAATGTATGCCAAGTTTAATGTATAATTAACCCGTTCTTGTGTAGACCAATCTGGTGCATAAACTTGGTCTTTTACTACCTGTCGATGAAATCCGCCATACGGGAATCCGTTTAAGGTGAAAACATATAAATCTTCTTGAGTCAGCCAAGCTTGAAATTTAGCTAAGTTATTACTTTCTAAAAGTTCTTTTGCAGCTACATCTGATAACCGTAAGCCAATACCAAAAGGTTCTGTAGGTGATAAACGTGATTTGAGTTCGGGAATATAGTTTTCTAAATTGGCAAAAACCTCTAGCCAACTTTCACCAGGATGAATGTTGCTGCAATAAGTTAAGTGAAATTTGCTACCTTTTGTAATCTTCATTTTCTAGTTTTATCCCTTGTATATGTAAACTTTTTTCTTTGGCTTATACTGTTGCACAAAATACTTGCTACATATTCATGGTTAGAGGCGGACATCTATCTGTGCGCCCCTAAAACCTATTCATTAGATTACTGGGTGTGTACATTGAAACTTAAGTAACGGCAAACAGTTGTGCTAACTTCATCGAAAATGGTAGCAAGATTAGAACGAATAAACCGTAATACAAACCAGCAAAACCAGATGCAACGGTTGCATCTAAGACTATTAGAGATAAAACGCCTATTCTCACGGCATTGCGGATATTTTCGGCTATCGGTTCCCGCGCAGCTTTGACAAATTTAGGCAGCACTCGGATAGCTAATAAAATAGCAAATGGTAAGGCTGCGATCGCTGTATACTCTTCTAATAATCCTAAAGCTAAAACTGCCATCAAAACTATTGCAATCAGCAGTAATGCAAGTACTCCCGTAATCTTCTTCCCTCCGTGAACTTCACCCTGACTAATTGCGGTGATCGCAGCAATATAAAGAATAGGAATTAGTGCTAAATACCAACGTTCCCAAACTATTGCAGGTACGGCACTTACACCTAATAATAAGTTACTGCCACGACACAAACCCATATTTAAAGGGCCAAAAAAAGGATGATGTTTGGCAAGTGAGTCATAAAGGAGAGATGAAAGAGTGATAAATATAGCGATCGCAGCACTCAACCAGGATACTTGAAAAGCAGCTATAATCCCGATCGCAAACAGCGTACTTCCCAATAAAGTAGCATTTTGACGAGATACACGACCACTAGGAATTGCTCTATTTGGTCGTTCTTTTGCATCTAAGTCTGCATCGAAAACATCATTAAAAACTATACCGCCACCGTATAAACCAGTTGTAGCCAATAACAACCAAGCTAATGGAATTAGTACAGGAAAATTTGATTCTCCGTTAATTAATTGAACAAAAATAATCCCAGAGCCAGAAGCAGCAAAACCAAGAAGAATATCCGCCCATGCAGTAACAATATTAGCCGGACGCATCAATTCCAAATAACCCCGCCAGCTTTGAAAATTTAAGCTTGCAACATTCACTTATCTGCCTCCGTGCTTATTAATTTCTCAAAACAAACCCGCATATTACAGATGAATCACCGAGAGACTTCATGAGTTACATTGACAACGCAAAGATGAAAATCTATCTTGCAATGCCCAATCCCCAATTCCCCCTTATAATTTTCTACTCAATCAACACAAAATCTGAAGCTGATTTGATTCCTGGTTCTTGTCCCCGCAATACAGAATTACCATTGAACATCTGACGCTGATCGATAGATTGGGGATTGAGCCAGTCTGAAGCTTTCATCTGCCCAGTTTGACTGTAAGCAGCTAGGGCATTTTCATAACAAACTGCTCGCACATGTTCTTCAGGAATGCCCCTATCTAACATCAACTGAGCCGTTTTCGGGACTGCCAAAGGATCGCTGATACCCCAATCAGCACTACTATCTACAATGATGCGATCTTGCCCATACTTGCGGACAACTTCTACCATCCTGGCGTTACCCATCTTCGTCTGTGGATAAATCGTAAAAGCTGCCCAAAAACCTCGTTCTAATACTTCTTCAACGGTTTCCTCGTTGTTGTGATCAATAACGACTTGTGAAGGATCTAAGCCATATTCAATACAGCGATCCATACTCTTACTAGCACCTGCCTTTTTATTGCGGTGAGGAGTATGAATTAGTACTAACATATCGAGTTCTTTAGCTAATGCTAACTGTTGACAAAAGTACTTATCTTCTGCTTCTGTCATATCGTCATAGCCAATTTCACCAATGGCAACAACACCTTCTTTACAGGCGTAAAGTGGTAGCAGATCCATAACTTCTGCTGCTAATGCTTCATTGTTAGCTTCTTTCGGATTTAGTCCAATTGTGCAGTAATGTTGGATACCAAACTGACTAGCACGAAACCGTTCCCAGCCCACAAGACTACTGAAGTAGTCTTTAAATGAGCCAGAATTGGTTCGAGGTTGTCCTAACCAAAAGGCTGGTTCAATAACGGCGACAATACCATATTCCCGCATTACTAAGTAATCGTAAGTAGTACGGGAACACATGTGAATGTGAGGATCGATAAACATCATGGTTTTAATTATTGGGAATTGGGAATTGGGGATTGAGGATTGGGGATTGGGGATTGGGGATTGGGTTATTCTCGTTGTCTTCCTCATCCCTAGTCCCCAATCCCCAGTCCCTTCTATTTATAAACAAGGAGGCGTTAGCGCAGCTCGCCGCAGGCATCGCGGCTAAAACTGCTCCAAGTCAGATTACCTTGTTGAATGGATGACTGTAAATCTGGGTAACGAGAAAGTAATTCTTGTGCTTCGGGTAAAGGAGACTCAGCACAAGCTAAGGCTGCTGCTTCTTGCTCGTGTACATCCCCATTAGCCAGTACTTTTTCTAAATCTGTGATAATTGCGCTATCAGCAAACCGCCCTACAGGTCGCCAAAGTTCTGGCGTAACTGAGCGTTTGGCTGCCCAACGTTCATGGGCATAGTCGGCCAACATCTTTGCCAATTCTGGGTTAGCACGCCGATCTAGACCCCAAATTAGATGCAGCGGACTGCCAACAAACACAGCCTTCAGCACCATCTGATTCCAAGCAGCATTGTCTAAATAATCTGCTGGATAAGAGTTACGTAATGCTATGGCTTGGAATACATTACTCATATTACTGCGAATTCCCTCAGCAGTACGGTGGCGATGTAACTCTGGATGTGGTAATAGCGGCAAACTTTGATAAAGGGCAACTAACTCCCCCATATCGGCACTGGAGAAGACTTGATCGAGCGATCGCACATAGCGCTCAGGATCATCGTGGGGCAAAGCTAAAAGCAAGAGTGTGCGACCTGCTTGATCTACACTCCAATGACCAGGATGCCAACCGGGAATCACATCCTGTGCTGCTTCCAAATCCTGGAATGTTAGCTGCAAATCTTGTTTACCTAGATAACGCGGCACAGCACTAAAAGCTGTAAAAAACACTCGTTCAGCAGCGCCGCTAGCAATCTGTGCCTGCTTCTGTTCCAGCCAAGCCAAACCTTTCTCCGAAACAGATTTTAACAGCCAGTTATGCAGTAACTTGTTGACTTTACTCATGATAAATTCAGGAGAAGTTGCCCAACTTTTTTTGTGACAACCAAGTATAAAATCTACCACTAAACTTGATATTTTGGGATGGGAGCAGTTAGAGAATATACTGATGAGATCATAACTTCACTGAATCTATAAAAATCTCCTAATTTTAAATAAGCTACTGTAAAGATACCATTTTGATTAGATAAATTCTCAGATTATCTGACGGAAAAAACTTAGAATTCTATGTAATAATGATCTCCAGTGCCAACCTCGTATATAAAGTCTAGGCATCAAAAAAATTGTGGCCTAATATTATTTTGAACCTTATCTAATAAGTAAACATACTGCAAAAGCATGATTTATTTATTAGTTAAAATTTTCTATTGGATAGTTTCATTTTGGAATGTTCAATAGATGATTCGTGCTCATTTTACTGTTAGTTTCCATTGAATCCAGTGCATCTATTTACAGTTACTTAAAAACAATAATATTCAAATGGCTATTCAACAAAAGACTGCTCTTAATCTGCAACCAATTAACCAATCTGTCCGCGTGACCTTCAATTATGACGTTCACTTTACTAGAAGCCTGTTTCAGTTAGATAATCCTTTACTCGCACAAGTGATCGCCGCAGATGGAGAGGCAACACCAAAACAAGTGCTAGTAGTGGTAGATGGAGGATTTTTACGGTATCAAGATGGGTTGTTAAAAAAATTATCAGTCTATGCCCAATGTTATGAAGATGTACTAACACTGAGCGGTGAACCAATAATAGTTCCGGGTGGAGAAGCAGTCAAGAACGATTCGAGATTTATAGACCAAATTCATCAGCAGATCAATGCATCTGGATTGTGCCGTCACTCCTACGTCTTAGCAATTGGAGGTGGAGCCGTCCTAGACATGGCAGGATATGCAGCAACAACGGCTCATCGAGGAATCCGACTGCTGCGAGTACCGACAACAGTATTAGGGCAAAATGATTCGGGTGTCGGGGTAAAAAATGGAATCAATGCCTTCGGCAAGAAAAACTTTTTAGGTACATTCATGCCACCTTACGCTGTCTTGAATGACTTTGATTTTCTCACTAGCCTTGATGATCGAGATTGGCGATCGGGTATTGCAGAAGCAGTAAAAGTAGCACTGATTAAAGATGCAGATTTCTTCGACTTCATTATGACTAATGCCGATAAATTGGCTAATCGAGACATGGACATAATGGAAAAGCTGATCTATCGTTGTTCACAGTTGCACTTAGAGCATATTGCTGGTGGCGGCGATCCCTTTGAAATGGGTTCATCGCGTCCTTTAGATTTTGGACACTGGGCAGCTCACAAACTAGAGCATTTAACTAATTACAGCTTACGTCACGGTGAAGCTGTAGCGATCGGCATTGCTTTAGATACGACCTATTCATATTTAACAGGTCAACTCTTACAATCAGAGTGGCAAAGGGTTCTAACTACACTCAAAAAACTAGGCTTTACTTTGTACGTATCAGCACTGACAGAGCAGTTAGATCAACTAGATCATCCGCATTGTATATTTAGGGGGCTTACCGAGTTCCGTGAACACTTGGGAGGAAAATTGACAATCACTCTTCTACAAGGAATCGGGGAGGGAATAGAAGTTAACCAAGTGGATTTGTCTTTGTATAAAGATGCTATTTTGATGCTGCAAGATTGGGAACTTTTACATTAATTATTCCTTGGATGCAATCAGGATAATACCTGGCAATCATCGAAGCTAGTCGCCAGATACCTCTGATTAATAACTAATGACTAAATCGGCGGGCGGCTATCCTGGACACCCCTCTTGTTGGGATGGGATTCCCACCGATTTTCGTTGAAAGTATAGAATTTGTAGTAATCACTTTATTGCTTAGAAAATAAGGGATAAAGTGCTTACTAGGAACTTGCTTTATTTTTAAGTCCTACTTCGTAGTGCGGAATTGCAAAATACTTTTTAGTTCCTCTTCTTCTTCCTTGAGAACATAGTAAAGTTCCCAATTTTGTTGGAGATTTAACCAAAACTCTGAGCTATTTCCAAAAAATTTTGATAACCTGATTGCCGTACTAGGTGTAATACCTCGCTTTTGATTTACAAGCTCATTTATTCGTTGATAAGGAACGTGAAGTGCATCTGCAAGTTCTCTTTGAGTTATTCCCATCGGGTCTAGAAAATCTTTAAGTAATATTTCACCTGGATGTGATGGGGGTCTATACTTTGGAACTTTCATCTGTTGTTATCTCCTAATGATAATCGACTATTTCAACTTCTGATGCACCCTGGAGTGTCCATATAAAGCAAATTCGATATTGGTCATTAATCCGAATACTATGCTGACCTTTACGCTCACCTTTTAGTACTTCTAACCTGTTACCCGGTGGAACTTTAATGTCATCTAGAGATAACGCTGCATTAAGTTGATCTAATTTTCTAAGTGCGACTTCCCAACAGTATATAGGACATTGCTTTCGAGCTTCCTTTGAGTCATTACCATCAAAAATATCTTCGGTTCCTTGATCCTTAAATGATACTATCATAATTAGCATGATGACACGGTTATGATGCTATCAAAAAACGGAGTAGCATTATAGTCCTCTGGTAGATCCCCATCTCCCTTATCTCCCCAACCCACCTTGGTGTTCACAATGAAAACCTCGATTTTCCCAAGCTGGCATATCTACTTGAGTAAGTCTTGTCACATTTGAGCATTGCGGTTGAATAATTTGACTTAAAATCGCCCAAAATAAGCTGCGTGTTACATCTAATCCAGTTTTGGCCCAAGATTCATTATTACCAGGGACACCAACCTCTTGAACAATTTCTGGCTCTACCCAAATACCATGAGCGCCTAAGAGAATCTGTGCCATCCATTTAGCTCTGGGTAAGTGACTTTGCGAGGTAATCAACATGACTTTATGCACTCCCCAACGCCGCAGAATTGGAATACCATAATAAAAATTTTCAAAAGTAGAATTCGCGCACTTTTCTAACCAAACGTTTTGTAAACTTGCTAATTCCGCCTGAAAAATTAACAATATACAGGGATCTGGGGAACCATGAGAAATTAAAATTGGGATTTGCGGGTATTGTTTTGCTTGTTGGGCAACATAAGTTTCTCGGCTAATACTACCACCAAGCACAAAGAAGGCATCTACTGGCTGTGAAGAAGCAAAAACTAAGGTTATAGTAGTAAAAATCAGCCAAGCACCCAAGACAACATACAATACACCAGTTAGTTTTTGTAACAATTGCCACAAATTAACCGATTTTTTTTTAATAGAAATTAATGATTTGATGGTAAATTTGCGTTTCATGACTTAAGTAAGAAAAGCTGATTTAATGACTGTCTAACAGTGCTGCAATTCAGTGAGCAAAGTGCTATCTTATAAAAGTAATCTAGAATGCAAACATGACGCTAACCAAAGTGTCACATAGTAAGTTTTGCCTTCCGGAGAAGGCAAACAAACTGAGAAATGATTGTTAATAACTAATGCAGTATTTCGGCATCATTCAACGATAAAAATGATGAAGGAACATAGTTGATTTTGGGGTATAAAAACTTAAAATTTTCTGGAAAGCCTGATTGCTAAACTGTCAACAACACAATTATTCCAGCTAATTATACATGAACCAATCTGCGAAAAGTTACTCGCCGCTCCAAGTAGCCTTGATTGGTGGAGCGATCGCCACTACTGCTACGATGTCAGTGTTCGGCCCTGCTTGGACTCGTGCTGTCCGTGCCTCTCTAACCCTACAGGACAGCCCAAAAGCGATAGTTGACCAAGTTTGGCAACTGGTGAATCATGAATATGTTGATGGTAAATTTAATCAACAAAATTGGCAAGCAACCAGACAAAGCCTGTTGAACAAAGACTACTCTTCTCGTGAAGAAGCTTATGCTGCCATCCGTGTAGCTTTGCAAACCTTGGGAGATCCTTACACTCGATTCATGGACCCCCAACAGTTTGAAGCCCTTACTAGCCAAACATCTGGAGAAGTCTCTGGCATTGGCATTCGCATGGAAATGAACGAAAAAACTCAGCGGCTAACTGTTGTCGAAGCCATAGAAAATTCTCCGGCGCTGAAATCGGGGATCAAAGCGGGCGATGAAATTTTGGCCATTGATGGCAAACCCACTCTTAAAATGAAAGTGGATGATGCTTCTAAGCTGATTCGCGGGAAAGCGGGTACTCCCATCAATCTCCGGTTGGGACGAAAAGGGCAAAATGCCTTTAATTTAAAATTGACCAGAGCAAATATTGAAGTGCCAACGGTACGTTATACCCTCAAGCAAGAAGGGAATCGTCGCGTTGGCTATATCCGTTTGCGGGAATTTAGCGCCCACGCCGCAGAACAAATGCAACGAGCCATCCGCGATTTGAACACTAAGAAAGCTGATTCTTATGTCTTGGATTTGCGGGGCAATCCTGGGGGTTTGTTGCAGGCGAGTATTGAAATTGCTCGGATGTGGTACGATGACGGCGGAATTGTCAAGACAGTAGACCGTGTAGGCGGCAGTGAGGAAACTAAAGCCAATCGCACTGCTTTAACAAATCGTCCTTTGGCGGTCTTGGTAGATGGTAATTCAGCGAGTGCTAGTGAAATTCTCACAGGGGCACTCAAGGATAATAAACGCGCGGTAGTCGTTGGTGGTCAAACCTTTGGCAAGGCCTTAGTGCAGTCAGTTCATGAACTCGCAGATGGTTCAGGCTTGGCTGTCACCATTGCCCATTACTACACCCCTGCGGGAACGGATATTAACCATAAAGGGATTACACCAGATATCAAGCTAGACTTGACAGAGGCTCAAGAGCGGCAGTTGGCTTCTAATCCAGATTTAATTGGAACTAAGAGTGATCCACAATATGCCCGTGCGATCGCAATTTTATCAAATAACAACTTCGCCCAGCCGCCGGCAAATCAACCAACTCGACCCATGAGCCGCGCTGGTGACTTGAAATTTTAGTATTCCCAAATCAAGATTTTTGGAGTTATAAAAACTCCTTAATTTACCAGTCCAGGATTTTTCTTTGGGAATACTAGGTAGTAATCCCATCTCCAAAATCTCAGATTTATGAATCATCAGCCAGTTGATGCAACCACCGCCACCAGCTTTTTACCAATGGTGTCGGTGGTTGTTCCTATTTATAACGGTGAGGCGGATTTACCAGAGTTAATCAATTGTCTGTTGTCTCAAACCTACCCAAAAGATCGGGTAGAGTACTTGTTGGTGGACAATAATAGTAGCGATCGCACTCTCACCAACCTCAAAACATCTGCCGAAAATTGCCCAATTACAATTCGCCCATTAAGCGAAAACCAAATTCAAAGCTCATACTCTGCTCGTAATACTGGAATTCGCGCCGCTACGGGTGAAATTATAGTTTTTACCGATGCAGATTGCCGTCCCCAACCGCAATGGTTAGATGCATTAATTCAGCCTTTTGTCAACAAAGAAGTGGTGATTGTCGCTGGTGAAATCTTGGCACTACCAGGTACAACTCTGCTTGAACAACACGCAGAGCGTCAAGAAACTTTATCGCAAAAGCATACCCTTAAGCATTCCTTTCGTCCCTATGGTCAAACCGCTAATTTGGCGATTCGACGCATTGCCTTAGAAAAAGCGGGTTTATTTCGCCCCTATCTTACCACTGGTGGCGATGCCGATATTTGCTGGCGGATTTTGGGGGAAAATATTGGGCGTTTGGAATTTGCTCCGAATGCGATCGTTCAGCACCGCCACCGCGCTACACTTCAAGAACTGCAAAGTCAATGGCGGCGCTATGGACGCTCAAATCGCTATCTGCACGAACTGCATGGTGTAGATTTAATGCGAGATATGACACCCAAAGAATACGGCTATCGTTTGGCACGTTGGTTACTCAAAGAAATACCAAGAGATATTAAAAAGGCGATTGCGGGTCAAGCCACCCTAGTGGATTTATTAAATACTCCCATTGGTTTGTTCACAGCTAGGGCGCGTACTGCTGGGCAAAGAGACGCCAACCTGCCAGATAATGCCAAGATAATTGATCGACTATGAATCAATACGCTTGGGTTGCGCTTTGCTGAACCCAAGCGTATTGGAACAGACACTAATTATCCCTTTTCCATCACTCTAGGCAGAGTAAAAAGATAAATCCTCCGATTGTGAATAA
>NZ_JBDNJQ010000204.1:0-13415 GCF_051172895.1 Nostoc sp. CALU 1950
ATTATTAACTCAGCCCTGCTGAGTCCTTTTTTATGGTTTAGTCTAAACTCCAGTAGATAAAAATCATTATCTCCTACTTTTAAATTATATTGCTGACCAACAAAAGCAAATCCTACACCCAATTCTAAAAGAAATTGGGTAATGTGTTTAACAAGTTCTTTTTCTACTTCTCGTTCTTGTGCTGCTTCTCCTAAACTTAAAAAATCAAAAACATAAGGGTCTTTTAAAGTCTCTCTAGCAATGTCTGATTGAGGAGAGGGTAATATAACATCAAAGTTATTAACAGCTTTCCCCTGACGTTCAAAAAGTCTATTGTCAATTTGTAGAGTTAAAATATTTCGACTCCAACCATTTTCTCTGGTTTTTTGTATGTACCATTCACGCTCAAAATTGTTTTTAACTTTATCTAAAATTACACAGTTATGAAACCAGGGAATTAGTGCAGCAGCCTGCTGCACAATTTGCTCATCTGGGTAAGCTTCAGCAAAAGCCCGCATATAGTTTAGATTACGTGCTGAGAATCCCTTCATGTCTGGGAAAGCTTGTTTTAAATCTCTGGCGAGACGTTCGATAACTTTTGCACCCCATCCCTGCTGCTGCTGTCTGATGATAATTTCGCGCCCGATTTGCCAATAAAGTAACACTAACTCACGGTTAACAGACAAAGCTGCTCTTACTTGGGCGTTGCGTATGCGTTCTTTTAACTCTCGTAAAAAGTCATCATAGCCATCCATTGGTGATAAGTTATCAGCCATACCCCAACCCGTGTAAATTCTCTTTAATTATTGTCTCTTGTGCTGTACAATCCGCCATCATGACTGGAATGTGACTAAACTGCAATGATTATTACTATCGCATCGTTCAAAGGGGGTGTAGGAAAATCTACCACAGCAATACATCTGGCAGCTTACCTTGCTATCAAAGGTAAAACTGTACTAGCTGATGGTGATCTTAATCGCTCTGTATTGCATTGGTCAGAGCGTGGTAAAAGTCCTTTCGATGTTTATGATCAGAGCGAAATAGACCAAGCCAACGATTTTGAGCATCTTGTGATTGACACTCCCGCCCGTCCTGCCAGTAATGAGTTGAAAGCATTAGCAAGCTCTAGTGATTTACTGATCATTCCCACACATCCCAGCACTTTTGCTCTAGAAGCATTGATTGAAACTGTGGGAGAACTGAACGAATTGCCGCCTGGAAGGTTTAAAGTTTTACTGACTTGTGTTCCTCCTTCCCCCAGCCGTGATGGATATAAAGCCAAAGAAAGTCTTGAAAAAATTGGCTTACCTTTGTTTAAAACTTGGATTAGAAGAATGGCTGTTTACCTGAAAGCTGAAAATTTTGGAGTTCCAGTTTATATGGTAAAAGATCCTCGTGCTTCTGATGCCTGGAGCGATTACCAGGCAGTGGGTAAGGAAATTCTCTCATGACCAATTTTGATAAAATTCTGGAGGTCGCTCAAAAACGGCAGGGGCAATCTCAACCCCTAAAGCTCCAAGATTCTACAGTTTTACTGGAGCAGATTAAAGACCGTGAGCAGGATACGCGACCTTTAAATCCGAAGCACGTTGAGTCTTTGGCAGAGTCAATTGCTGTTTTAGGATTAATAGAACCATTAGTTTTAGATAATAAAGCTAGATTGCTGGCTGGAGGGCATCGGTTAGCGGCAATTCAACTTCTAAAGGAACAGCAGGCAGATAAATATCTTCATCAGTTCCCAGATAATCGCATTCCTATCAGAATGTTGCCATTTGATGCGGAGTCAGAACCAGATTTGGCACTGCAAGTAGAAATAGCAGAGAACGAACAGCGTAGAGACTATACGCCAAACGAAGTAAAAGCAATTGCCGAACGTCTACGCACTGCTGGATTTATTGACGTAAAGGGAAGACCCAAGAAAGGACAAAAGCCTTTAATGCCTGCTCTAGCCGTTGTAGTTGGCAAAAACCTCCGTACAGTACAAAGGTATTTTGAATCGAAGCAAGATACTGAACCAGAAAAAAGTACGACACCTGTCGTACTTTTAAAACAAGCATTAACTAAGCTGAAGCAGTGGCAACAAATTGAGCCGAAAACCCCGAAAGAGAAAGCTTTAGCAAAACGTCTGCCAGAACTCCTGAATTTGATTGAGGATGTTTTGAGTGGTGAGAAATAAACTGATGTATCTGGATTTTAGCCAAAATATTGACCAACCGAAAAGTACGACAGGTGTCGTACTTTCAATAAATACTACACATGATTTGTATAATGATTTACATTAAACTGATGGTTTTTAACTACACTAAGGTTTGCATATATGGGGTTTGCTAAAGATATTACTAAATTGTCTGAACAAATCCGTAAGCGATTTGATAACATTTGTGGCAAAGAAACAGCTAAGATGGCGCTAATTTTCCCTTTTTTAAGCGTTCTTGGTTATGATGTCTACGATCCTAGTGAAGTGATACTATAGGCGAACGCTCCAACATAACTAATACTGGTTGTCTTTTATGTTACAACAGAAACGACAATTAGTTACTTAGTATATATGACAACTAGTATTCACGAACAGGGATTATTGCTTCTGCGTCAAGCGCTTGATAACTCTACAGCTGACTTTCGCTCTGGACAATGGGAAGCTATTGAAGAGTTACTCGAGCAGCGATCGCGTTTACTCGTTGTTCAACGCACTGGTTGGGGAAAAAGTCTAGTTTATTTTTTAGCAACTCGCTTGCTACGAGATCAAGGTGCAGGTTGTACTCTTTTGATTTCTCCACTACTGGCTTTGATGCGAAACCAAATTGCAGCAGCCGAACGCATTGGTGTAAAAGCCAAAACAATTAACTCCAGCAATACAGATGAATGGCAACTAGTAGGAACACAGTTGCTAGCAGGAGAAGTAGACATTCTGCTAATTTCTCCCGAAAGACTAGGTAACGAAGAATTTCGAGAAAAGATTCTTTTACCAGTATCTCAACGTATAGGTTTATTTGTTGTTGACGAAGCTCATTGCATCTCCGATTGGGGACATGATTTTCGCCCTGATTTTCGCCGGATTGTGAGAATTTTACAGGCACTTCCCCAAAACATCCCAGTATTAGCAACAACTGCTACAGCTAACAATCGAGTTGTAAATGATATAGTCGCTCAGTTGGGATCAACTCTGCGTGTTTCCAGAGGAAATTTAATCAGACAAAGTTTGCATCTGCAAAATATTGCTATCCCTAGTCCAGCAGCACGAATGGCATGGTTAGCCCAACAGCTTCCTAACTTGCCAGGAAGTGGGATTATTTACACCTTAACTGTTAGAGATGCAGAAAGAGTTGCCGATTGGTTAAAAACTCAAAACATTAATGCTAAAGCATACCATAGTAATTTAGATAACGAAGTTCGTATAGTATTGGAAGACAAGCTTTTAAATAATGAAATTAAGGTATTAGTAGCAACTACAGCATTAGGAATGGGTTTTGATAAACCAGATTTAGGATTTGTAATTCATTATCAGCGTCCTGGCTCTGTTATCCATTATTATCAACAAGTGGGACGAGCAGGTAGAGCGGTAGAAAAAGCCTATGGAATTCTTCTGAGCGGTGATGAAGATGATGATATCACTAACTACTTTATCAATACAGCTTTCCCCCCAGAGATACATACGCAAAAGATTTTAAATGCACTAGACGAAGCTGTAGATGGTTTTTCTGTTCCCCAATTAGAGCAGCAAGTCAATCTTTCACGGGGACAAATTGAAAAAGTTTTAAAACTGCTATCACTGGAATTTCCTGCACCTGTAACTAAGCAAAATTCAAAATGGTATCTGACCCCAGTCTTTTATCAACCTAACACTGAAAAAATTGAAACACTCACACAAATTCGTCGCCAAGAACAAGCCATAATGTTACAATATATGCAAAGTCAAGAATGCTTGATGAGTTTTCTCGCGGCAGAATTAGACGATCCTCATCCCATAGCTTGCGGTAAATGTGCTGTGTGTTTGAAGAGACCATTATTACCAGAGACTTGCTCAATCGAACTTATAAATAAAGCAATTCAATATTTACGTCGCAGCGACCAAATCATTGAACCGCGCAAACAATGGCCACCACAAGCATTGCCCAATTATGCTTTTTCAGGCAATATTAAAAATAATTTACAATCAGAATCGGGAAGGGCATTATCTCTATGGGGTGATGCAGGCTGGGGAGAATTAGTCAAGCAGGGTAAATATCAAGATAATCATTTTGATGATGCACTGGTGCAGGGTGTTATTGACATGATTCAACGTTGGAAACCACAACCCTTTCCGACTTGGGTAACTTGTGTTCCCTCATTGAATCGTCCAGAACTCGTACCAAATTTTGCTCGACAACTGGCAGAAAAATTAGGCTTGCCGTTCATGCCAATTGTGCGGAAAGTTCACCAAACTGAATTTCAGAAAAAGATGAGCAACAGTTACCAACAAGCTCATAATTTGGATGGTGCTTTTGCCGTTGACTCTGGGAAAGGAATGAGTGGTTCTGTTTTCTTGGTTGATGATATAGTTGATTCCCGTTGGACTTTTACTGTAGTTGCAGCACTTTTGCGTCGTGCTAACAGTGGAGTAGTTTTTCCTGTGGCATTAGCACTCAATTCATTCGGTCAAGGGGATTAGAAAATCATGTTCAATCATGTCCTGCAACCAGATACTCAAGCAATTTTGCTGTTGTGTGCCAGCTTTGGGCAAAATCGTCAAATTGAGCCACAACCTCTGACTTTGAGTGAATATAATTCTTTAACAGACTGGTTGCGGGAAAACCAGATGCGCCCAGCAGATTTACTAGAATCTACAGCCAAAAAACAGTTAGACAAAATTACTCTTAATAAGCTTAACCCTGAAAGGCTTTCAGCTTTATTAGAACGGGGTATGATGCTAAGTTTGGCTGTTGAGAAATGGACTAATCAGGGATTATGGGTACTGGGAAGAAGTGACATAAACTATCCTAAACGTCTCAAGCAAAGACTGAGACATTCAGCACCAGCAATTCTCTATGGTGTTGGCAATATGGAACTGCTATCTCTAGGAGGATTAGCAATTCTCGGTTCTCGTGATGTTGATGACAAGATACTTGGCTACACGCGAAGAGTTGCACAAAACAGCGCTGTACAAGACATGCAAGTGATTTCCGGTGGGGCACGTGGAGTAGATCAAGCAGCAATGCTAGGCGTGTTGGACGCAGGAGGAACATCTGTTGGTGTACTGGCGGATAGTTTGACTAAAGCGGCAGTAAACAGCAAGTATCGGTCTAGTATTCAAGAGGGTAGACTTACTTTAGTTTCTAGTTACGACCCTGAAGCTGGTTTCAATACTGGTAATGCAATGGGGCGAAACAAATATATTTATGCTTTAGCAGATTATGCCCTTGTAGTCAGTTCTTCTTTCGGTAAAGGCGGTACTTGGGCGGGTGCAGTGGAAGCGCTTTCCCGACTTCAAGATATCCCAGTTTTTGTACGGTTGGAAGGGGCTGTGTCAGAAGGTAATCAGCAACTGCACAATCAAGGTGCAAAATCTTTTCCGGCTGAACCCTGGAACGATTCATTGAGAGAACTTTTGACAAAAGCGGCTTCTTGCATTGAACCGATACAGATTAAGGTAGAAACAACAACTCAAGAGACTATTTTGGATATTCATCCACAAGATATTTATCAAGCTATCTTACCTTTTATTCTCAATCATTTACAGCAACCGAAAGATGCAAAATCTCTGGCGGAATGTCTGGATGTCAGACCATCTCAAATGCAGGATTGGTTAAACAAGGCTGTGAGTGAAGGGAAGGTCAGAAAAATTAACAGACCAGTCGCTTATATAGTCAATAAACCAGCAACTCAACTTTCTTTATTATGATAGTGTCACAGAGGGTACTTTTATTTTAGTGAGAACAATACCTTTGCCAAAATAAGAGCCGACAAAAATTTGGAATTGGTATTAGCCCTCATCATTCCGTCTTAAGAGGTTCTAATGTCAGAAGGAGCAAAATTGATCGCCATCAACGCAAGTAATGCACCAGCAAGAACTAAGCCCTCAAACTATCCTGAACCATTTGCATCGCGTATGGTGGGCAGGGAGAAACACCCACTAGGTGACTTGTTTGGGATTACGAACTTTGGTGTAAACCTAACACGCCTAGCTCCAATGGCAATTTCAGCCCTTCGTCACGCTCACACCTTGCAAGACGAGTTCGTGTACATCTTGGAGGGGCATCCAACGCTACGTACCGACGAAGGTTGTACACAACTCTGCCCAGGTATGTGTGCCGGCTTCAAGGCTGGCACTGGTAACGGCCACCATCTGATCAACGAAACAAAAGAGGATGTTCTTTACCTCGAAATCGGGGACAGAACACCCTCTGACTCAGGCAGCTATCCCGATGACGACCTGATGGCCAATTTCGAGAATGGCTTGTGGAGATTTGTCCACAAAGATGGCACACCGTACTAATTTTGTCAGAGCCAGTAGGGTGATATCGGCATAGAGCCGGCCATCTCGGCTCCATGTGTAATCGGCAATTAAGATTGCTTCCACAAGAGCAAATGTCTCATTGCAGAGGTAGAAATTTGCTCATGAATGCTTTCGACACGCCTATGAACTTGCGCCAGCTTCAGCCGCCGCTACATCTGGTTTAGGCTCTTTCGCCTTCTTTTCAAAGATTTGAACCCCAGCATCAACTACCTCAAACCCGTTCTCTGTGCGCTGTCCAAGCTTTCCCGATACAGCCCCAGCCCAGTCTGCAAATTCTGAGGCGCTAGTTTCAGCCTTCCGCCAACTTTTGGCATTAACTTGAGCAGTGAAAACTATGCCGTTCTGATCAGTTAACTCGATTGCAACTTTCTTATTCTCAAGAGGTGTAGCTGTTGGTAGTTCGCCACTAAATTTTATTGTCACTTCGCTTTTGGCTTCCATCGCTTACCCCTGGCTCATCATCAATTAAAATTCTTCGCTCTTGATTTTATCTTGGATTAGGTTGACCAGAAGGTGCGCGATCGCTCGGCTATCGTAGTTAGATCACTTTGAAAGTCAACGTTGAGCATTCGGCTTGAACGAGAACCAAGACTCAACATTAAAAAACAAAATCCACAAAAAAAAATTACCCCTGTTTTTGACCCTTTTTTCGTCTATCTAATTGATAATCATTCTTAAGATGAACCGCCCAAACCGTGATTATTGACACATTTATCAAGAAATATTACAGTTTTGGCACTAACTTCTTGATTTGACTCAATTCGTGCATCTGAGATAAAACCTCGAAAAAACATCCATTTTCCCCGCCCTCACCAACTACATTCAACATCTCCCAATATCTAGACAATATCTCCCAAATCTCCAATTTTTTTCTTACTTTTTACACCTTTTAAATCATCCAGTTACAAAATTCTCATTAGCTCAAAAATTCCCAATAAATCCGAACAGTTCCCAAGACTTATAAGAAGTCTCCCATTTGATCCCAATAATTGGTCAATTACCCTGAAATTCGCTTAAAAGCTTTTAAGCTCTGTAATCCATCTTTTTCTGACGCACAGTACGCCATATTTGGCGGAAAGTTTGTTGAGCCAAAAATGGATTTAAGTAATTTTCAAATCACTTGGAGCAATTCAAACTACTTTAATACTACATAAGTAATATAAAGGAACGCGATGGCGTAACCGCCCGCCGGAGGCGATCGCCCCATTCCCCATTCTCAATTCCTCCATGCCTACCCAACAAAAACAAGGTTTTTTTGTTTTGGTGGCGGGGTGGCGATGGCTACATCGGGCGGTTACGCCATCGCGCATAGAAAATTTTACAAGGTTGGTAGCTCCCGGTTTGATTTTGGGATTGCTAAGAATAGTGTCTTGAGTGGTGTATTAATCGTGAGCAAGCCAGAACAGCCTTCAGAACAAGATAAGCCTGACGAAAAACAAATGATTGTCGAAGGTCTTCTGTTCGTTTTCGTGTTGGTTCCAGCTATATTGTTCGTTTTTAGTATGATTATTACGGATTATTTGGCTCAAACACCACCAGTGAGGTCGTTTGATGATGCCGCTAGAAATTCAAAAACTCTATGCGAATCAAGCAAGCAAAACGAAGGTGGCGATCCTGGGGATTGTCGCAAATGAAATAAAAAATCTTTACTGCACCCAACTCGAAGAATTGGAAGAAGAACAAAATTTTTCTTGTCTCAAGTCTGCCCAAGTCTGCCCGTGGGCGCTCATGGGCAGACTTGGGCAGACTGGTTTTTGAGTAAGAAAATACACAATGGCTTACTTGTAAACCCCGGTTAATATAAGGTGATTAGTAAGATTTTAAGTAGTGAATTGATGCAATGAGCTTTTTTTCAACTACTACTGGACATTAAACAGGTTGTTAATCTGCTTTATTTCTTCTGGAAGTTCTAGTTCTATCAAATCGTCAACGTCCTCATCCTGCACAAGGTCATCCGAGGTGGACACAAGCGTTTCATCATTCAAGTTCTGATTATTTTTAGTGTCCGTTACATTTGTTGGAGAAGTGCTTAACCCGATTGTGTAGGATGAAGGTAATTTTTCTATGCCGGCTATCCTTCTAACTGTGGCAAGTTTTCCTTCTAATTTCTCGATCGCAGACCAACAAGCTTTACTTAACTCTTCAGAACTGACTTGACCCTCTAATGCTTCTGCCAACCAAAAAGCAGTCAGAGCTTCCATTGAAAATTCAGTCGCGGCTTTTCCAGAAGGATGGTTCAATAAATATTCAATCACCTTACCCTCCCAAGATTTAGACTTGCGTTTAATTCTTGGCAACTCAACATAAAAGTTGCGTTTTTCGCTCATCTTTTCTCCTAAGTAGTACAACGTTTATCGTATAAAAACCCATCTGTAATTTTTGTGAGTCTAACAGTGGTGTAAATGAGTTTAAGAGTGATGTAAATGAGTCTAAAAGGGGTGGAAAAAATCGCTTGAATTGGTAAACGATTGAGATTGTTATGAGTATTATAGTGGTTTAAATGAGTTTTTTAGTGGTGTTTGGGGGAAAAACTGTAATAACGCGCTGAATATGCTTCAAAAGCTTGCTGTGTAAGCTTTTGAGGCGCAGGAGGGGGACTGCCACCAAAAATTTTCGGTAGGGTGTACCATAATTTAGGTGTACCCACTACACCTTTTTGCCCTGCGGGTGGCTTTCGCCATTTCTCGCTTCGCTCAAACAAAAAGGTTTCGTGGGGTCTGCGACGCTCTAAACCCAATTTCACGAGTGAACGGAGATGCCTTACGCTATTGCACGTATCAAAAAGCTAAAGCGCAGTAACTTGGCAGGCAGTGAAGCGCATACCGCAAGACTTAGAGAAACGCCGAACGCTGATCCATCCCAAAATAATATCAGGTTCATCGGTCATCACAATCCCAATGAATCATTAGATCAATTGGTGATGGAGAGGATAAGAGAACAGAAGCGGAAGATTCGCCCGGATGCGGTGTACGCAGTAGAGATTTTATTGACCGCTTCACCAGAATACTTCCGCCCCGATTGCCCAACACAAGCCGGCTACTATGAACCCGAAAGAGTCGATTCTTGGTTAGAGGCATCTAAAAAATGGTTAGAGTCGCAGTACAGCTCACGCGTAGTCAGGGCAGAGTTGCACTTAGACGAAGCCACCCCACACATCCATGCTTACTTTGTTCCCTTGGATGATTTGGGGCAACTCAGAGCCAAGCACTTTTTTGACGGACGGCAGAAGATGAGGCAGTTCCAAGATTCTTATTCTGCGGCCACCGAACATCTGGGGTTAGAGCGTGGCATTAAGGGAAGTAGAGCGCAACACCAGGACATCAAAGATTTTTACAGCATCGTCAACTCTGGCATTGAACCAAATAGCAGTTTGACGGAATCCCAATTACAAGCCAAAGCCGCCCTCAGCGACAGAGCGCAAACCAAAAAACAGGAGATAGAAGCCACAGCCAAAGCTCTGGTAAAAGAAATTGAAGCCAAAGACCAACTCATCAAACAATTACAGACAGAGAAACTTCTTCTTCGGCAGCAGACAGAACAACTGCGCGACTTGCCACTTGTTGATGTCGCCTGGGAGTTGGGACTACACAATAGCCAAGGAAAATGGAGGGGTCACGGACACATCATTAATATAGATGGGCCCAAGTTTTACGACTTCGCCCCCGAACAGCAGAAAGGCTCAGGGGGTGCGATTAACTTGGTGATGCACGTCAACCAGTGCAATCTGCGGCAAGCGGTCGTCTGGTTACATGAGCGTTTTGGGGAAGCTGGGGTGGAACGTGCAGCGATCGCAAAAGCTCGTGAAGTGGCTGCTGAGATTATCCAGTTAGAACCACGCGACAAATTCAGGCTACCAGTTGAGGATAAAAGCAAGTGGTCTTCTGTCTCCAACTACCTGACCCAGAAACGGGGAATACCTGAAAATTTTGTGGAACTTCTGCATAAAAGGGGGTTAGTTTACGCTGATGATCAGCAAAACGCTGTGTTCGTCATACGGAATCTTGGCGAAGAACCCCAGGCAATAGGAGCATTCCTGCGGGGAACACGGGGCGAGAACAACACTTTTCTTGGGTATGAGAAAGGGACTAAGCGACGTGAGGGCTGGTTTCACTTCCGCTTAGGCGGACAGCCAACAGATCCTGTAGAGAAAGTGGTGCTTTTGAAATCGCCCATCGATGCTGTGTCTTTTGCCATGCTGGAATATCAGCTTAGAGGCGACGTGCCACCCAATAGAACTTTGTACATGGCGGTAGATAATCCCAAAAGCTTACCAGTAGAGCAATTGCAGAATATTCCTAATTTACAAGTGGCGTTTGACTCGGACGATGCTGGCAATGCAGCTGCACGAGTTGTTAAGGAACTACTGCCACAGTCCAAGCGGCTCAAGTGCAAGGCTGACGATTGGAATCAGCAGCTACTTGATTATGGGCAGCAGTTAAGGCAACAGCATCAGCAGCAGCAACAGCAGGAGCAGGATGATGAATTGAGTCTTTAATAGTCAGCGTTCAAGAGAGTGAACTGTACAGTCCCCTTTTGTAGTATTAATGTAGCTGTTTGGTACTTCTTTTTGATTCAAGTGATTTGAAATTTACTTAAATCGTCACTTTTCGCTCAAAAAAACTTTCCGCCAAAGATGGCGTACTGTGCGTCATCAATGAAAATTCAGTTGCCGCGAAAGTGCCGTAGGTATGCCATACATACTCCATGAGTCAACATGTTTTTATCATAAAAATCGGTTCCAGGAACTTCCAGTCAGTGGTAATAACTGACTGAATAATGACTGATAAATGCCCGATATTGCCATGAGTTTTATGTTATTTTGACTGATAATTGCCACAGAAATGACATACTCTCAATTTGGCTATGCTGATTTGTTTTGATACCAAGAAAATAGCTACTAAAATTTGACAATAAGGGTGCTTTTGATCAGCTTGCTCTCGGTTAGGAATAGATTCAGGTGGTTCATCAATGACTGGGATTTTAGATGTGGCGTGAGTACCCACAGCTTCAGGCGTACCGCGCTCACCCAGATGAGTAACGCTGGCATACCACTGCGGGTAATTCAGGAAATCTCTCTTCATCGGAATTTGGAGCAGTTGTAGAAATATTTGGAAGTGAGCAACGAGCAGGTGTTGGGTGCGGCGGCGAGTTTGGCTATGCTATCGCCAGTCGGGGAATCGTTATTAACAGTAGAGGAGGCTTCGTCAAAAGCACCAGCAAACAGATTTACGAGGGAAAAATGAAACAAGAAACGTTCACTATTTTGTCGAATGTGTACACACAGCTACAGCAGATTGCAGCACAATTGTACACAGCAGCAGAAGTAGCACTGCAAAACGATGATTTTGACGATGCTAGTTTGCTTCAAAGTAGAGCGGATAAAATTTATGAAGAGGCTGAAAATCTGGATGCTTTGATAATTGAACTGGAGGGCGAATGAAAACTGTAGAACAATTAAAAACTCGTATTCAAGAACTAGGCAGAGAGGCTGCACAGTTCAGTCAGCAAGCGGCTGAAACGAGTAAACACAACCGAGAACAAAGTAAAATTTTAATGCAACGAGCCAAAGAAGCTAGTAAACGTTGCCAATTATTGATACAAGAGCTAAAAAGACAAAACACTTAGTAGCCATATCAATATTTTTTATTATGCAGTATAACAAGGGCAATCGCACTCACTACCGCCGCCACAATCGCCTACAATAACCTTTACTTCCCTCGTGGCTACCTTTCGTTGGGTGTTGGGCATTAGGCATTGGGACGGGAGCAAGGGGCATTAATCCGCATTATAAAATCCTAAAGTTATGACAGACGTAAAGCCAACTCAAGACCTTATTGTTGAAAATGTCAGATTATTAATAAAGGTTGCTCAATCTTTTACAGAAGAAGTTCCTGAGCTTAAAAAAGCTATAGAAGACCTTTCAAATAAAGTAAATAAGTTTGAATTTAATATTGAAGGACAAAACAGAAATATAGATATTTTTAATGTATCAATAAATGAAATTAATTTAAAAGTTAATGAGCTATGTAATCTTGTTCCAAAAGTTAATGAAGAGATTCTAAAAGTAAGACAAGATTACAATAATAGCCTAAGTTCAATAAGGACAAATGTAAGCTCTTTTGAAAACTCAGGAAATTTGCTTTCAAGTGCAGTTAGCAGAATTGATAGGGAAATTGGCGATCTTGCAAAAAGCAGTGAAGTTAACAATATAATCTCTGCTGCTATTAATAAAACACAGCTTGATCTAACAAATACTTTAGTTTCTAAAAGTGATTTAGATAGGCTAAAGTTAGATATTGAAATAAAAATACAAAGCGCAGAAAATAATGCACGCATTCAGTTTTTTGGACTTTTAGCCACTTTGATTCTTGGTTTTTTGGGTGTAATGTTTACAATTTATAGTACTGCCAATCAGTCAGTAAAAGAGAATCAAAAAGCCAACATACCATCTACTGAAAAGTTACAAAATCAACCTGCTAATTTAGTAAAACCATCTCGTCCAAATCAATAATATTTTCAATATTTTCGAGTAAAGTGAGAAACCCAGGTTTCTCACGAAGAGAAAAATGGGGTCAAAAACTGCGAAATAGCGCGATGTCTTTTGTTTGCCTATTTAATGCTTGCCGTATCCGTTTGGGGGTAATGTCGGGAAATATTGATTTGACGACATTGGGGTTAAACTGGCGTACAGTAAAGCATCCAGACCAAGATTAACCCAAATAGTGATCACACTTTTTGACAAGCAACAAAACCTAACTCAACCAATTACAAATGCTTCTCTGAGGTAAACATCTCGGTTGCCTTCCTCAGTCACCACAGTAATAGTCCCATGTGTTTTGTCATAGCTGGTCATCTCACCCGCAAACTTGACAGCACCACTAAGTGTAACGACCTGCAATACTAATCGCTCAAACCTGCAATCAAGACATTTACAAACCAGGAT
>NZ_JBDNJQ010000206.1:0-13226 GCF_051172895.1 Nostoc sp. CALU 1950
AAGTAAGTCGGGTCGTGGAAAGAGGAAACCCAAAGAGCAATCCTTGGAATCCCCCACTATATCAGGTACTCCTGATTAGCGGCGGGAGGATGTCAATTCCTGTACAATATCCTCTAGTTGACGGCTGTTAATTTTCTCTCTAGGTCAAATAAGAAGCCGTGGATATACTCTTCAGTCCATTCTGCACCATAAAAGCGTTTAAACATCCCTCGTGCTGGGTCTTTTTCAGCCCGATATCGCAGGTATCGCAGTTGGGCTTGCTCAATAGCTGCTAAATTTTGGGAATCTGTTACAACTTCTGCCTGTTCTACAAAATCCAGATAGGCTTTCAAATAGTCTTTAAAAGCGGCAAACACCTGAGTTTCAACTACAGCCGTTTCTTGGGGACGAGTCCACAGAAAAGCGGGAGAGAAAAAAGGCCGTGCTTCTTCGGGAAAATCTCCTCCCCAAGATAGATGCTGTTGATGGGAGTGGAAAATAGGCAGAATTGGGTCAGTATATTTTGCCTGATATGTTGGCTCATCCCGAAATAGGGGCTGCATATCCAAAGCAATTAGATGTCCTCCGGGCAATGTCACCAAATCTGCCCCAAAAAAGGGTAAATCGTAGTGGAGACGGGGGAAAATCACAAAATTCAGCACTTGCAGTGAATTGCCACCCTGTACGTGAGCTGCGCGAATTTGCCGCAATTTTGAAGTTTGAAAGGCATAACTTGTGGTGACAACTTCTTCCTGATTCTTTCCCTTGCCCACAACAGCACTCTTGGACTCAAACCCAGTGGGGATAGGATAGGGCTGTAAATCTAAGCGCGATCGCATATAGGCGATCGCATAATCGAGAAATGGCTGATAGAGTGTCACGTCGCTTCGCTCCAAATTCAACAAAATTAATAATCCCCAATGCCCCATGCCCCATGCCCAATGCCCAATGCCGATTATCTTTTGCTAGCGCCAACTGCTAGAGGAACAGCATCTTCAAATAAGAATTCATGGAGAAAGCGCTCTGCCCATTCATGACCAAAGTAGCTGCTAAACAAACCAGATGCTGGATCGCGGTCTGCACTATATTGGTCATAGTCTTTTTGAGCTTTGACAATCCGCTGGATATCTTCAGGATCTTGGAGCGGTTTAGCATCTGCTAACATTTGCCAATACAGGTTTAAATAATCCTGAAAAGCTTCAAAGACTCGCGTTGCTACTGTTTCAGGGTCGGTTTTGGCAAACAATAGGTATTTAGAAAAATACTGGTTGGCATCGTAAAACTTCATTTCTAAGTTTTGCGCCAAATCCGGGTATTTATCATGGAGAGATTTCAGCGGAACTATATATTTTTTTTGATAATCTTCATCCTGAAATAAAGGCTGAAAGTCAAGCACAATCAGGTTTTTGACTTTACCAAAGGATAAAAAATCAATTCCTAACAGAGGTAGATCGTAGTGATGACTAGGATAAACCACGCTGTTAAAAATTTGGGCACTCTCCCCGGCATCAATGTAGGTATAGCGAATTTTCCGCAACTCTTGACATTGGTGACACCAACTGCGAATAGTTGCTGGGTTTCTGCCGCGATCGCTAACTTTGAATTCCAAACCAGGGGGAATGACCCTACTTTGTAAATCAAACCGCTGAAATAGCTCTTTTTCTAAAAATTCCAGGAAAGGCTTATACATGGAGCATGATTTGTTAACCCTTGCATGAAAATAAGTTATGGCAATCATGCACGTCTCATTTATGAGAAACAAAGCAACATTCCTTAATGGGGCATTTGTCGCTGGTCATTGGTCATTTGTCATTTGTCATTGGGTATTGTAGATTACTCTTCCCAGTCCCCATTCCCCATTCCCCAATTCCCACTAACGCCTAGCATGATTCTGACTGATCATTTGCTCCAGCAGTTCTTGAGAAACACAGCGACGCTCAGAACAATAAGTCATCAAGTTGACTCCGTTCATCATTCGCACGGTACTGACTCTGACACGAAAATCATCCGTAACAAACCAACAACGTTCCTGACCTTGATTATTGTCATAGTCAGTATCAATCGTCAGCACTCCATCATCGGCAAATCGATACCGACTCACAACCGGAATGCTCTCAACATAACCTTGGTTGCGGATCAGTTTTCCAGAACGTCTCGTTTCGTCGGGAACATCAACCAAAATGGCAGCATTATCGGTATTCGGTAGCCTGGTATCTAGGTTAGCTTGCCATGAAAAACTCGCACCGCCTGTTGCTTTAGTAGGATCTATCCCTTGGGCTGTACAAACTTCTTGGACTTTTGGATCATCTTTTTCCATAACTTTAATGATCAAATTCGACTCTCCCGACTCATCCGCTGCCGAGTCAAAATGATGAACTGAGCGTTCCGTAAACCATGTTCCCTCACTTTTGCGGAAGAAGTCGAGCATTGTCAAGGGCGGTATTAAATGCATCTGTTTTTAAACCTCGTTTATCAAACTTTTGGCGTTATTGAATACTGAGTTATGAGATGAAGTCCCCATTTCGCTAAAGTGTAGGATAACTCCAAAAGTTATATTTTAATCAGCTGATGACAAATACTGAAATTCAACTTATTACTAGCGATGCCTACGGCAACGGCTTTGCCGAACGCCCCAGTCCAACTCCAGAAATCTTGACAGCCCTGAAAAAAGGAATCCCTCTGGATGGGGTCGATTTGTACCAATTCAATCTAAGGGAAGTCGATTTACGACAAGCTAACTTGAGCAAAGCCAAGCTACTAGGAGCCGACCTCAGTGAGTTGGTCTTGAGTAATGCCGATTTGAGTGGGGCTGATTTGCGAGGCGCGAATCTGCGAGGAGCCGATTTGAGTGGGGCGAATTTGCAGGGAGCCTATTTAAACCGTGCTAACCTCCAACAAGCAAATCTCAGTGGTGCAAATTTGGAGGGAGCTAAACTCCAAGTAGCGCGTTATGATACACAAACGAAATGGCCCCAAGAATATAACTACAAAGCTTCGGGAGCAGTAGGGCCGGGTGCTAATCTCAATGGTGCTTTTCTGAATACAGCTTCTTTACGAAATGCAGATTTACAAGGCGCGAATCTGCGTGGAGCCTACCTGAGTGGCGCTGATTTGACTGGAGCCAATTTGCAAGGTGCGGCTTTGAGCGGTGCTGACCTGACAAAAGCTTATTTGACAGGCGCTTGTTTGCGGAATGCTCGATTGACTGGAGCCGATTTGCGGGATACAGACCTGCGAGCAGCTGATCTCAGTGATGCAGAGATGGAGCATCTTCAAAGTATTGCTGGGGCAGATTTTACTTTAGCCCAAGGACTGACAGAAGCAACTAAAGCCATGCTTTCCAGCCGTCCACATTCAGAACTCGACGTTTGGAACGCCTATACCCGCACAACAACTCGTGAGAGTTTGAGTATTTAACCATACCGATTGTTAGATTTGAGATTTTATATGATGTCCGTCAAATCATCCGTAATAAACAGTTTGTAGTGGGGACTTTAGTCCCCAAAGCCAGGACTAAAGTCCTTACTACGAACATTTTTTATTAAGTTTGATTAAACGGACATGATATTAGCTGCAAAGCTTAGTGACATCCCAAAATTCAAAATTCTTTGACCAGTTGTTTTGTAGTGAGTTTACAACGGTTTCCAGTTCTTTTTCAGGAGCGCTAAAAATGTCGCGTATCCTTCGGAAAAACCCGGCGGATCTGGTAGAACATATTGGGGAAATTCTTTATACGATCGCCAAGGTTCCGAAGCATTATGCCGCAAATGTAAGGCGCATTCTGAGGAACCTGGTAATCGCCAAGTCATTTGACCAGTTTGTATATCAGTCACAAATGCCTCCTCATCTTGAAAAAGTTGATCTTTTCTTCCAAATTTTGGCAGATTAACCGGATATTTTTGTCAAATTTAAGGTAAAATAATATATTTACTATTACTCAAATAAGTTTTATAAAAAAGAATTCAGAACTCAGGAGTCAGAATTCAGCATCAATTCTGTACGACTGTTGGGTGAATTTATGGGTGGAGTATTAGGAATTCTGTATTCTGACTCCTTTTGATCACAAAAATATTCTGAACAAAGTCACACTGCTATTGTGGCAACAAGTCTTCTAAAGCCGCTCCGACGACTCGGTGATCCTCATCCTGTCTGAGTTGGTGCAGGGCTGCTTTGGCTTCCGGCTCATCAAATCGTTTGAGGGCATAGCTAACTCGCACCCGCATCCGCCAAGATTCATCATTCACCAATGTTAGTATTTGGGATAATGCCGCAGCATGTTGGCTAGAATCAACTAATAAGCCGAGTCCATCAACAGAGGATTCCTGAACTGTGAAATCTTCATCTTTTAAACCCTGAACGCAGATATCAAATAGTTCTTCAGGACAATCCATTTCAGCGATCGCAGCCAAAATGCTCCGCCGCACTAACCAATGGTCATCCTGATAATATGCCAGAACTAGATGAGAAACTGCGACTCTACCAAATAGCGATAAAGAATTTGCCGCTTCAGCCCGCACGTTGGGGGTATCGTCGAATTTCATAATTTGCATCAAAGCCGCAAAAGATTCCGCTGATTGTTGATTCCCTAAACCCCTGGCGACAAAAGAACGCACCAAAAATTCTGAGTCATGAAGTTTACTCGTGAGCAGAGGAACTGCAACTTCTGATTCATAATCATCGAGGGCTGCGATCGCCTTCAAACGATAGTGAAAATCTGGGTTCTTCAGTTCAGTTTGGATTTTATGGATTTCCATAGGTGCATTTGGTAGAGCTATTCTTACTTTATTTTACAGATGTAAAAAAATGGCGATCGCATGATCAGAAGATTGAATCAAGGGCATTGTGCATGGGTTATTCTCCTTGTCCCTCTGTCCTCTACCCCAATGCCTTATCCCCTAAACCAATGACTCAATTAAGCGAAACCGTCAAAGAATTAATAGCCAAAGCTAGAATTGTCAGCTTTACTGAGTGGGAACAGTCCCATCCACAATCAGCGATCGCCATATTCCAAGCTGCGGATGATGCTTTTAGTTACCTGGACGATGAAGATTTATCGCAGATTAAAACCTTGTCACCGGATAATTCTGAGTTGATTCCTGTTGCTCAATTGTTACGCGATCGCGCAGCCGAAATCGTTGATGAAGCAAGAGTTCAGGTTTTGGCGACTTATCCCGAAATTATCCAGCCTGGAGGCGGTCTTTATCCACCTGAACGCGCCCAAGCTTGCTGGCGAGACTTTTGGCATTTTCTCCGCTGCATTACATACAGCATTGCAGGTGGCCACACTGAGTATACAAATCCCACCGGACTGCACTATATGAACTTGCTTTATCAGGAATTACAAGTTCCACTGGATGCAATGCTTTTAGGCTTAAAAAGCATCAAGACTGCTAGTTTGAAACGCTGCCAAGCCAATCAGCAGCAAACTCTTGCTCCCTATTTTGATCATTTAATCAGCCAACTGGCTACTTTCCAAATTCGATAAGTTAAGTGGGCGTGAATAATTAAAGGTTTGTAGTCAGAGCTTCATCTCTTACTAGGAGACAATTTTAATTAATTTTACATTGCGTAATATAGTTTTATTTATTCTTGCCCACTTATTGAGATAAACTTCTGTGACTCAGCACGATTAATACTTTTGCTCAAGGGGACGACACAATACCATCACTGGTATCCCAATCGCAAATCAAATGCTAAAAAAAAGCTAAATTTTCTCTAAAAGTATCATCTAGCTTCACAAATTTTAATAAATATGGTTTCGGCATCGTATCACAATATGTAAAAGCAAACGGTGCAAAAACTTAAAATCATCAAGACTAATAAGGATTTAAAGTCTCTATGTCCTCTCCTTTGTCACAATGATGTAAAGTTTTTTAACATCTGCTGAATATCCTTCTCATAAAATTTAGTTGTTAACTGGGAGATAGTTTGAATGGCTTTTGGACCAGCATCACGATTAGGGGTCGCATTGTTTGAAGACACCGATCCCATTGATCTGTGGCCAAGTCGCTCTAATGAGGAAGTTGAAACCGTAATTAGATCAGTCTACAAGCAAGTTCTAGGCAATGCTTATGTAATGGAGAGTGAGCGGCTTTCCGTTCCTGAATCCCAACTCAAACAGGGTAACATTAGCGTTCGTGAGTTTGTGCGTCAAGTTGGGAAGTCGGAACTTTACCGTTCACGCTTTTTTGATAGCGCACCCCGCTATCGAGCGATCGAATTAAATTTCAGGCATTTCCTTGGTCGTGCGCCATTGGATCTGGAAGAAACGCGTACACACAGCACTATTCTGGATACAAAGGGCTTTGAAGCTGAGATTGATTCATATCTAGACAGCGACGAATACCAGGAAACCTTCGGGGAAAACATTGTGCCTTATATTCGGGGCTATAAAACCGAAGCTATCCAGAGTTTGGTTCAGTTTACTCACTTATTCCAACTGGTACGTGGTTCCTCTAGCAGCAGCTTGAAAGGTGACTTAGCTGGCAAACAACCAAAATTGAACAGTTTGCTAATTCAAAGCACGCCTACCCCTGTAATTTCACCAGCTAGCAAGGGTGCTGCATTCCGCAACCCGACATCTACTCCTCGCACTCGTCAAGGTGTGGGATCTGGTGACAATGGTAAGGTCTACCGGGTTGAAGTCACTGGCTACAAAGCAAATGTGGTAAATAACATTTCCAAGTTTCGCCGCAGTAACCAGGTCTTTTTCGTGCCATACAATCAGCTTTCACAAGAGTATCAGCGGATTCATAAGCAGGGCGGTGTGATCGCCAGTGTTACTCCTGTCAACTAGAGAATAGAAATTGGGGATTAGAGCTTAGGGATTATTTGAAAAGTGTTCCGCTGTGACTTTAGGTACTTTTCGATCCCCCCTAACCCCCCTTCAAAAGGGGGGAACCGGAATCAAAGTCCCCCCTTTTGAAGGGGGATTTAGGGGGATCGAAAATTTTTGATCCCGACAAGAGGACTTTTAAAACATCCTCTTAGGGATTGGGAAATAATTTCCACCATACTTAATCTCCAGTTTTTAATCCCCAGTGTTGATCGTTCTATCACTTACGCGCTCTGGGGCAATACCCTGCGATCGCTGATCTGGGGTTTGATCGATTCTGCCGTCAGTTGTCATATACGAAGATATTTAACACACTTTCACAAATTAAAGTTTTACAAAAGCTGGTCAGTAGCAAAAATAACTGACAACTGATAGGAAATTCTACCTTTATCAGGGGTAGGATGCTCAGAAATTTAATTTAATGCAAGTTTTTAAGGAGATACTTCAATGTCACTTTGGGCTATTGATTCACCAAGAGTTGAACTGCGTCCGAACACCAGCGAAAGTGAATTACAAACACTGATTCGGGCAGTTTACAAACAGGTTTTGGGCAATGCTCACTTGTTGGAAAGTGAGCGACTAGCCACTGCTGAATCGCAATTGCGCGATCGCAAAATCAACGTCCGCGAATTCGTCAACAGTGTTGCGAAATCAGAACTTTATCAATCCCTGTTTTTCAACTCTTCTTCCCAATATCGGTTCATTGAACTGAACTTCAAACATCTGCTAGGGCGTCCTCCTGCTGATCAGGCAGAAATTGCCGAACACGTCCGCATCTATAACGAACAAGGCTATGATGCTGAGATTGAATCCTATATCGATAGCTACGAATATCAGCAGAATTTTGGTGAGAATATTGTTCCTTATGTTCGCAGCACAAGCTCCCAAATCGGAATTAAGAATGTTACCTTTAACCGCACCTTTACCTTACTCAGAGGGGTAGCTAGCAGCGATCGCGATCGCAAAGCCAAACTGATCAGCGATGTCGGTTCCAATTTACCCACATCCATCAAGGCTCCTGCGGCTGGTTCTAGTGTAAGCAGTACCGACAAACGCTTCTTGATTAAGGCAGTCAAAGGTTCAGCTAATCTCCGTACTCGTCTGGGCAACCTCGAATATGTAGTTAACTACAACCAACTGTCTGGACAAGTGCAAAACATTCATCGGACAGGCGGCAAAATCATTAGTATCACTGAAGTTGCTTAAGTAGGGGAGTGGGGACTGGGGACTGGGGATTGGGGATTGGGGACTGGGGACTGGGGAAATAATAACTCCTAACTCCTAACTCCCCACTCAGCACTCAGCACTCAGCACTCAGCACTCCTAACTCGCACTCCTAACTCAGCACTATTGGCTAGTATATAGACTAGGAGAATAACTTTTGAGCCAAGATATATCTTGGATTTTAAGCTACTTTTTAAGATTGTTTTTCTAATGGAAATTACTGAATTCTTTGAACTTTCAATTGGACGATGGCGATCGCAGCGTAGCGGTCATCATTTAGCATTCGCCCACTTTGAACAAGTCCTGTCTGACATTGACATTGAATCTCTATCCACCGATGATCCGGCAGTGTTAGCAATTTGTCAATTGTATGACACTGACCCCGCCAGTATTACCCACCCCTTTCGGATGACTTGGAAAGGTGAGTCAGACTGGGACGATAAACCCATTTCTGGTAGTACTGTGCTGGTGCCAATTCCTGATGCCGCAAATTCTTCTATAGGAAAACTTCTGCGGGATAAGGGATACGCTGAAACAATCCCAGCAGTGGCGAAATATCATCTGAGTGACGATGGGATTTTTACCCTGCTGACAGAGTATGAACTCGCTGCTGCTGAAGAAAAAATTTGGTTTGCTACTCCAAATCTGCGATTTCGGGTAGCGACAATTAAAACCAGTGATGGTAAAGGCGTAACAACAGCTTCCTTTTCTTCCGAAATTCGTTCTTTGTCAAATTCAACCAGTTAGCAAATATCAGGTTAAAACATAAAAGGAATCATCTAGTTTTGTCACTCTGAGGTTGAATATGACGATAGCGCCCAGTGAATCTAGTACCAACGCTAGCGATTTGCTCACCTTAGCCTGTTGGATGGCGGGAGATTTTAGCAATTACAAGCAATCTTTTGCAAATCCGCAACTTTACGCCCACATTCACATTTTTTTTCGTCCTTTACCGGTAGAGTTTTTCTCTGCTATCGGTTTTTATTCTGAACAAGCGTATGACCACGATTTATGGACACCCTATCGTCAGGGAGTACATAAACTAGTCGATTTGGGCGATCGCATTTATATCGAAAATTACAGCTTGAAAGATCCTATGCTTTATGCAGGTGCAGCTCGTGAATTAGATATCCTCAAAACCATCACCCCAGAGAGCATTGAACGGCGTTATAACTGTTCAATGGTTTTTCAACGAGAAGGTGAAATATTTCGAGGCAGTGTGGAACCAGGCAATCAATGTTTGATTAAGCGCAATGGATGCCAGACATATCTTGTCAGCGAAGTAGAAATGACCGAGCGTACTTGGATAAGTCTAGATAAAGGTATGGATATTGAAACCCACAAGCAAATATGGGGATCAACTGCTGGCCCATTGCGGTTTGAAAAACGAGAAAGTTTTGCTGATGAATTACGTGCGGTGAGCGCATTATGTTGATTCAGCTTGAATCTATTAAAGCTAAAATGTTACCACCACAGGCTGAAAAAAAGATGCGCTGCTGGATTCGCAGCCGTCACTTGATTTGTTCGGGTAACTTTTTTATATTCGAGACATTAGAATATACAACGATTGAGAGATTCTCTCAATGTGTTGCTTCTTTAGGAGGAACAGTAATATCCGTTGACTCCGTTAATAAGATTTGGATGGGCGATCATCGCCAAGTTATTTTATATCAGGCAAAAGCTAGTTTACATACACCTCATCATACTTTGAAACAATACTGGATAAAATACGGTGGTTTCTACACTAAATTTGATGAGCGGGTTTAAGGGTTATTATCCTGCGGAAATTCTTCTGACAGGCGTCTATACTCAAATTCAAAATTAAGTTTTGAATTTTAAATACTCCCCAAGGGGGTTGACGGCTAATTGTTAATGTCTAGTTGCTAATTTTTTATCATGATTAGCTGTTAGTTATTAACAGTTAGCCGTCTCAGTTTGTTAGAAAATGTAACTAAAAAAATCCCCAAAACTTGATAAGTTAATATCAATAACTAGTAATTAGTAAATCTTAAGTAGAGTGTGTTATGGCTTTGCTATTTAGTATTGCCACCCTACTACAGAAATTTTATTTTTACTTGATAAATTAGTTAATCCTACCCACACTAACCCAACTATGCAGACATTCATCGACGACGCAACCAGACAACGCCAATATCAAGCATTTCCCCAAACAGAACCCATCGAACTGTGGAATACTGCTTCAGTTGATGACATTGAAATTGTAATTCGGGCAGTTTATCGGCAAGTGTTGGGTAATGCCTACATTATGGAAAGTGAGCGGCTTGTCGTTCCAGAATCCCAACTCAAGCAAGGGATAATCGATGTTCGTGAGTTTGTGCGTCAAATTGCCAAATCAGAGTTGTATCGCTCCAGATTTTTTGATAACGTTTACCGCTATCGGGCAATTGAACTGAACTTCAAGCATTTACTGGGCCGCGCTCCCGATGACTACTCTGAGACGGTACTTCACAGCAACATTCTAGACGAGTCGGGTTTTGAGGCGGATATTGATTCTTATCTTGATAGCGATGAGTATCTAGATGCCTTTGGGGATAACATAGTGCCATATTATCGGGGTTATAAAACCCAAACCGGCAAAAAGATATTGGAATTTAGCAATATGCTGCAACTGCTGCGGAGTAATTCTAGCAGTGATCAGAACCTAGCAACGAATAATCAACCTCAACTGGTGCGATCGCTAATTACCAACACTCCTTACGGTAAACTCAAACCCACCGATGTTAGTACAATACTTGCCGAAGTATTCAAGCCCAGACCAGAAACGGCTGCTACTCCAGTTAATAACTTTATTGCAGCTCGCACAGAAGCCGAACAAGGTTTGCGGCAAAAGATTAAAGAGCAAGAAAGCCAGATTGCAACTTTGCAACAACAACTAGCAGACTTAAGACCCTTTGCCAGCATCGGTGCAACAAAATTTAGTAGTAGTTGGCAGACTTCCAGTTCCGTGACCAGCACAGGCGAATATACATCTTTGCAACAGCAAGCTGACGCCCAAGAAAAACAGATTGCAGCTTTGCAAGAGCAAGTTGCTGATTCTCGACGGTCTGCCACAATTGGGGAAGCCCGGTTGAATAAGTGGCGCAGTCGCGTTTTTAATGGCTAATTTCTCTATTGTTTAGTTCTATCGGGTGGGTTAGGCAAGCTTAACTCACCCTATTTTAATTTCCTGATGTTTTCCAAGTCAGTTTGAAACAATAAATAGTCAAAAAATGTCTTGATTATTGTTTGAATAAGCTTGCAATTTATGAAAAAAACTATCGTTTTTCGATACCCTACTTATGGACTAATTGGATTAATATCCTTAACAACTATATTAAGCACAGCAACATCTGCCCTAACACAGTTAGCAGGCGATTCCCCAATTGAGCAAACCCCTATCTCTGCTTCTAATTTAATCTGGCCGACTCAAGGGTTTATTTCTCAAGGCTTCCGCAAATATCAACATGAAGGAATTGATATTGCAGGCGCATCTGGAACTCCTATTGTTGCAGCTGCATCCGGTACAGTTGTCAAAGCAGGTTGGGATAATTGGGGATTAGGCAATGCCATAACTATTAAACATCTCGACGGCAGCATTACTGTTTATGGACATAATCGCCGTTTATTAGTGAGCAAGGGTCAACAGGTCATTCAAGGTCAAATTATTGCCGAGATGGGATCTACGGGCAATAGTACAGCACCTCATCTACACTTTGAAGTTTATCCAAATAGTCGAATAGCAGTTGACCCCCTGCGTCTGTTGACATCGTTAACTGCAAGTGTTAATTCCGCTTCTCAAGTTCAACAAGTGGATAACCCGAATCGCCCAGTCTCGCCACCTCCAGTAGCAATTCAAGTTTCACCTTCACAGCCAATTCCCATAGATTTTGCACCTATAAGCACTGATACTAAATGTAATGGAATTACTGTTATTGAAGGTGAGACTGCAAGCATTCGTGTAAAAGTCTGTGAAGAAAATGGTCAGTTATTTTATATTGGGCAGTTAAAGCAAGACCTAAGTCAGCCTATAAAGATCACAGCTTTGAATATTGGTAAAAACAGATATCGAGCAAATAATGGCAGTTTTTCTTATTTAATCACTCCTGAAAAAGTGGAAGTTTGGCGAAATGGCAGTCAGATTCGTTCTGACCGTTTTTTTACCGGAAACACACGGAAGGCAGATAGCCCCGAAGTAAATCCCTCAAAATCCCAAAAATTTTGAGGGATTTACGTCTTTCAAGTAGGTGTGGAATAGGGAGTCTCTTTATGAACAATTTTAGCGATCGCCTAAACTAAAAGTAAGCATCTTTTATCCACATAACATCTATGGTTCAGTCTTCTAATCAACGCCTAACCCTAGAAGAATTTCTCGCACTTCCCGAAGAAGATATTACATACGAGTTTGTTAACGGTGAAGCTGTACCCAAATATAAAGACAATGAAATGTCACCAAAATTTTTTCATAGCTCGACTACTGGTGCTTTATTTATACTATTGTCTGCATGGGCACAAGCAAAGGGTCGGGTTGTGATTGAATGGGCAATTAAACTAACACGAAATCAACAAGATTGGATGCCTGTAGCCGATCTGACCTATATTTCTCATAACCGTCTTCCTGCTGATTGGCTATTAGACGAAGCTTGTCCTGTCGCACCTGAATTAGTCATCGAAATCATTTCACCTGGTCAAACTTTTGGTGAAATTGCAGAAAAAGCTACTGATTATCTGAAAGCTGATGTTTCTCGTGTTTGGGTGGTTGATACAAAAGCTAGAACTGTAACTGTATTTGCGCCATCTTCCTTGCCGATTACTTATCGATCTCATCAAATAATTACTGATGATTTGCTACCAGAATTGGAAATTACCCCTCACGCAATATTCCAACAAGCTGGATTAAATCCCTAAAATTTCATCAGGAATCAACAGTTTTTAGCGATCGCTATTTTATGGCATCCAATAAATTGAATTTTCTGAACACCATCCTGCTTGAAGATGAAGCAGAT
Organism: Nostoc sp. CALU 1950; assembly: GCF_051172895.1. NCBI lineage: Bacteria > Bacillati > Cyanobacteriota > Cyanophyceae > Nostocales > Nostocaceae > Nostoc > Nostoc sp. CALU 1950. The sequence goes on from NZ_JBDNJQ010000206.1 coordinate 13,042, forward strand.
AACAAATAGTTAACCTCAGCTTATAAATTACTTAGCGCAAAGTCAAATTCTTCAACCAAGCTCAGGGCTAGGTCAATTAAACTGACTTTTCACCGATGCATCAAAGGTGCAGGTCGATGCAACAAAGGTACAGGTCGATGCATCAAAGGTGCAGGTCGATGCATCAAAGGTGCAGGTCGATGCAT
>NZ_JBDNJQ010000207.1:0-13213 GCF_051172895.1 Nostoc sp. CALU 1950
CTTTGGTCTGAGAATCTAGAGACTGTAACCTTCTCTTTTTTTTCAGCAAGCCCTATTTATAGCTAACTTCCAATCTGTAGTTGAATTGTTTAAGCAGCATTCCTATATTGAAATAAATCGAGACACCATTATTGTGCATCAGTAGTCTCTATAAAATTTCTAACATCACACATAGACTCGATGTTGCCGTTCCAGATATTCAATTTCTCTTTTCCACCGCCCAAGCCTGTTTTCTCGCTGTTGTAATTGATCTGCTGTCGGGTTTCTGTAAGGTTCAGTACCTGGATTTGGGTTAATTCCCTTATTTGCAAGCCATTGGCGGCAAAAGAATTGCCAAAGAAATTCATGATCGTGCTTATCGCCACCCAGACAACGAATCCGCTTGACTGAAAGCGTGGATTCACCAAAAAGGATTTGCTCATTTCTGGAATTTTTCGGAAACAGGCGCGTCTCACTACCTCTTCCACGAAAGAATTCGACTACAAACCACTCACCAAAATCAAATATACAAACCTCTGTTGGGTCGCTACCATCATCCTCTAATAGATCAACATCACCTTGGATTTCATACCCTATGGCAATTTGTGATGTCTTGGGTAACAAGATACGAAGCCGTTCAAAGCGGTTACTGTAATTAGCCCAAAAATCCCTGCGACTACATAGCCGATTTGACTCGAAGTTTTCTAAATCCAGCTTGTTCAATATGAGATTTACTAACTTTTGGAAATCACCATAATTGATACCTCCAATCCACTCTCTAAGTCTTTGTCTTGCTGGATCTGAAAGTTTATACCAATTTTCACCATTTCTATAGTTATTTCGCAACCAATCAACCAGTAAAGAATTATTGCTTGCTATATCATTGGAAACATTAGTTAGCAAATGATTAACAGCTTTTATTTGCTGACTCTCTGGCATTTCATCCAAACAACTTAACAACCATCTTACTTGCTGCTGACTTGGAGAGCGAATTGTAGTAAAGTAGGGGATTATGTCTTCTATAAATTTGCTAAATAATGGAATCCAAACAGGTAAACATTCTCGGATTTTGTTTAGAAATTCAGTTCGATTAATACGCTGTTCACAAGCAATTTTTGCTAATTCTCTACCAGCTTGTGTACTACGAAGCGCACAAATAATTTGAACTGGTAGCAGGTGACTAACTAAATCAGAATTAGCAAATATATCAAAAGATTCAGCTAAAGACTGTGCTAACACCTGTTCTTGATGACCACTATAATAAATAGCTAAACGCCACAATAGCTGATGTTGTAGCCATGAGTTATAAATTGCTACCTTCCAAATGGCTGCTGATGTTTTCCTAGATCGGTCAAGATTTTGCTGATCCCACTGTGCTTTAGCATGAATGCAATAAACCCAGTCTAACTTACTTACTTGATCAGCTTTACCCTGTTCAATAGCTTCCAATATTTTATCAACACTTGGTATTGATATTGTTGCATCTGGTAAGTTACTTGCAAGCTGAATAAGTTGATTAGGACTACACTTGGGAGTTTCAGGTAGAGAAGGAATAAAAAGCTGAGAATTCAAAGTTGTAGCTCCTTTAGAGAGAGGTTTTTACGATATCTTTTTTTAACTCATCACTGCGAAATTGAAAGCGGAAAACTACTTTGCGATCGCCTGGATTATCACGTTTTTTGTCAGATTCAATTTCTCCACGACCAGCAGCCAATATTTTCTGGCTTAAAGGTGCTTTGGTAGAGAAATTCATATCATAAAAAATGTAGTTGTAAACTGATGATGATCGCAACAAGCTTAGTTGTAGATTAGTTTTATCGTCTCCATCTGAGCTAGTATGACCTTCTATAACTACGCGGCTAATTTCCTGCTCAAATTCTGGTTTTGAGAAAATAACCCCACTGTAAACAGGAATAAAGCTGCGTAAAAAGGCTTTACCTTCTGGTTTAAGTTCTGTACTTCCCTTAGCAAAAAGAATTGATTCTTGGATACTGACATCCCCAGTTTCCGGGTTAACTTTGACATTGATATTGTTGCTTTTCATCTGACCGACAACATTACCAATTACTACCCGTTTTGGTACATCCTTTTGTGCAAGCTGGAGTAGTGCAGTAATAAATAGCAAAGCAAAAAACATTAGTAAACCAGACATCAGATCGCCAATAGACAGATAGATACTAGAGTCATCATCCTCTATAATCTCTGCATCAATTTTACCTCTGATAAAATCATCCATGATTGCTTCCACTATTACCAAATTGGCGGTTATCATGTGCAGCAACTAGAACTTTTGCTGTCTCTAGTAAACCTCCGCAAACTCTAGCCATAGAAGTATCTGCTTGTTGGAAAAAGCTTTCCTGTAAGTCAACAGTTCTTTGCATAGAACTTTCAAGGTGACTCTGCCAAGACTCAAGACTATTGTGAAATGTTTTATTCAAACTTATGTATGAATTATCTACTATTTGCACTTGCTGACCAATTCCGCTTGCAAGCTTTTCTAGTTGAATTAGTCGTTGTGCATCATTTAATCCAGCCGCACTAACTAATTTGTTAATTTGCTCGACAGATGTTTGAATTTTAGTCATACTTTTGTCTACCTCTTGAGTCAATTCACTACGTCTTTGAGATTCTTCTCGGAAGACTTTATCAAGATTATTCACAATCCCCGATAATCCATCTCTTTGTTTGCCTAGAGTCCCCTCAAGTAAGTTGTTTTGTTGTTGAAAGAATGTCTGTAAATTTGTTTGATATTCTTCCCTAAATCTTGTCAAATCATCTTCTACTGTATGGCGAGTTGCTGTGAGTGTTGCGTCGATATTTCCTAAAGTAGCCAGAAGATTATCTTTTGCATCATTCATCAATCCAGAAGCTTGATTACCCACTGTTTGTAGAGTATTAGTTTGCTCATGAAAGGTTTTATTTGCTTGGGTGAGAATTTGGATAATTCCAGTCTTAGTAGCTTGAAGCATCTGCTGTTCTACTGTTGCGCGTTCTTGTAGTGCTGTTTGAAGTTCCTCTCGAATTCCCCGGAAGGTAGCAGCAGCTTGTACTGCACTGGCTTCAAAAGCACTTCGCTGGGCTGTCATTCCTTCGATACTCTGAACTACCGCTCGATTAATTTCGTGAGATGTTTGTTGTATAACTCCCGTAGTTTCAGTTTGGAATTGACTCAAAGTTTGCCCCATATTGTTAGCAAATCCTTGAAGCATCTGCTGTTCTACTGTTGCGCGTTCTTGTAGCGCTGTTTGAAGTTCCTCTCGAATTCCTCGGAAGGTAGCAGCAGCTTGCACTGCACTTGTTTCAAAAGCGCTTCGCTGGGCTGTCATTCCCTGGATACTTTGGTTTACGGCTCTATTAATTTCGTCGGCTGTTAGTTGTAAAACACCTCTTGTATCTGTTTGAAATTGATTGAGAGTGTCTCCCAAATTCTTAGCAAATCCTTGGAGTTCGACCAGAGTTTCTTTTTGAAAGTTCTGAATTGTCAAGATGGAACTTGCCAAACTTTGAGATATACCACCCAATTCTCTATGCAGGGTCAACACTGCGGTGGAAGCTTGTTGGGTTAACTCTGCACTTTTATCTAACCGATCTGCAATGGGTTCGAGTACCTGAATTCGCAAATCTTTGATGAGTTCTTCTAAAACTCTCTGTCCCTGATTTTCTTGAATTTCTCGAAGTTTTTTCTGTTCTTTGAACATTGCTTCCAAGGCTGGCTTAATCTGCTGACCTACAGCTTGACCTATAGCTTGGGCTGACAACTGATTTAAACCTGCGAATTGTTCTGCAATACTCCTACCTACAGCTTGACCAATGCCTTCTGCATTTAGCTGCTTTAGTCCGGTCAAGTTTTTTGCTACAAGACTAAGTGCTTCAGCTACTTCACGGTTGTCGTTCTCTGCCGTTTTCAAATTTGCAATCGCCTTCAACTTCTGACGTAAACTATCGCGCCGTTTCTGCCTTAGCGAATCACACCCAAACAAAACTAAAGTAAACAAGCTACCAGAACCAAGCCCCATCAGAGAAGTGGAGAAAGCTGTTTTCATTCCTACCAGTAGCCCTTTACTGGCAGTCATCAGTTCTTTGGTATCTTCTGTAGATAAATTGATTCCTTGGAGTCCCTGTTGTATACCATAAAAGGTTCCTAAAACGCCAATGGCAGTACACAAGGTTGTCACGAAGCGTAGGGAACTACGAGGTATGGGGTGGGCTAAGACAGATGGATACTTTATAAGTATGAAATTACCATCTTTTTGTCTGAATCTACTAGAGTCATCAGTTCCTAAATGATCTTTTAACCATTGGCGAACTTCGTTTGAAAGCTTTACATTTTTACCATTTTTCAAATTACTCAAAAATTTAATAGAGGCTCCAGTTGTGCCACACTCTGAGCGCCAATATTGAAATAGTGTGCAAAGCTCGACAATAATTGCGGCTATTAAGACAAAAGCAGTTGCCCAATGAAAAGGTTCGTTATCCCAAATAATGTCCCAAACTTTTACTATTTCCACACTGCACCCCTCTTGTTTCTCTTAGTTATATCTTTTTGAATTTCTCTAATTCTTTATCCGCAAAAACTTCTTGAGCTATCCGCATTGGGAGATGTTCTGCATATAGGCGTTCTCCTATAGGTTCTCGGAGACGTAAGCTGTAAAGTGGTTCACCTTCTGATTTTTTATCCTCAATTAAATAAACCTGTTCTGGTGCATAGCTTCGTAACAAACGCACTTGCAAACAGGTTTTTAAATCCCGTGAAGAAATAGATAGGGGTGAATCTTCTCCAAATAATTCACTAGCCACTTTCCAAGCGTGGTTAACCGCCACAATTTCGTTAACCAATTTTTCCACCGAGGGGTACAATATTTTTGCAGTTTCATTAATCAATACTTTTGACCTACTTGCCTGAGCTTCAATAGGTCTATAATTCCCAAAATGGGAACTTTTATTTAACTTTTATTGGTAAATCTATTTTGATAAAAGTAGTTTTTGATACCAAACCACTCTTTGGGCGTTGAAAAAATGTAGAGTGTGTTATTGCTGTTACTGTGTTAACGTAACCAAAAACCTGAATAAGTACACACACAAACAAGTCACCAGCTTTATCCCAATACGCTTGAGATAAGCCAGAAACCCCTCATGTAGAGACGCGATTTATCGCGTCTAAAAAACTGACACGTTAGAGAGACGCGATAAATCGCCGTCTCTACAAAGAATGTACTCGTCAATTATTCCTTGACAGACCACTCCGACTTGTCTGTACACCGTAGCCTTATTAACGAGAGGGATGTCTGATAGGACAGGGTGAGGTTTTTACTGTAAAATCAAACAGCGATCGCTCTCCTAAATGCTGTCTTATAGTAAAAATTAGATAAAATCATGCGATCGCTACTATTATCTTTTAGTAGCTCAACATTACCATTGCGAATTCAATACTTTAAGGGCAATTGAATTTACTACTACTCAACTAAAAATTTCACAAAATCTCTGCCAACTTTACCACCAGAGTATTTGCTAAATCCAAGAACCTGATATCATCAGTATCAATACTATTTCCTTCACCAGCTAACAGATTTCTTACAGCAGATAACCTGTCATCTACTTCAGAAATTCTCCAAGATTCTTCTAAGTTTACTGCGAAATCAAACAGCGATCGCTCTCCTAAATGCTCTCTTACCCTAACAGCTACAGCATCACTACTTACCAAAAATTCTTTAATAGTATCTAATTGAAAATTACCTAATATTTCGTCATGTCCCCACGTTTCTAGCCAGTCTCCATCTACATCTTCAACGTAAAAATTGACAAAATCAACCCCGTAAGTTAGCCAGTTCTGCTGCATTTGTCGCGCTGTTTCTAAAGCTTCAGCAAATGTATCTACTTGATTGTTGCAGTGAGTTTCTCTTTTGTTAGCCATAAAAGCCATAATTAGCACGTAAGTATATAGGCTAGAACACAAACCTTGAGTATAGAATTCCAGAAGTTTCACGAAAATTTTAAATATTTGCCACCAGAAAGGTAATCACTGTTATACAGGGCCACGTTGACTAACTGGTTGACAAAATTAGCGTCCTTGGGATTGTAACTTAAGAACAGTCCTCTTTCTATTTCCCACGATCGCAGTGTATTTTGCCAAGCTTGGTACTTTGGGTAATTAAGTTCTTCAGATACACTAGTTACTTGAATGCACAGTGGTTGATTGTTACGACTACTTACAATTAGGTCTGTTGCCATCGATAGGTCGGCGATATAACGCTGCCAAAAACTACCTTCTCGACTTACAACATCTTGGGCTATTGATTTAATGATATCATCATCAACCTGATTAAATTCGCCTGCCATCAATTTTTGTTTCCAAATATAAAACTTGGAGTCACTTGCATTAATCCATCTAGGAAAGAGATAACCATACCAATATCTCTCAATGGGCGTCATTTGCTCTAACTTTGCTTTTTGTTCTTCCAAAGGTAAGGATTTGATGATCAGCCAAATGGTAGAATCCGTAATCACCTCTAAGAGAAAGGCAATGACAAAGGGTTTTGCAGTCAGGGAACCTGGCTTGATATTCTTTACCCAACGATTGATTTCATCTAATTTTTTCGCTAAATTATGATCTATCGAGGAGGCTTGCTCGATAAGGGACTTTAGCTTATCCTTAATCTCTTTTGCTTGCAAACGATGCCCTACTTTCAGAAGATAACGCTTTTTTTACACACTGATAATTAAATCTTAACTTGAAAATGTCCTTAGTTAATTTTCTGATGTCATTAAATATTCTCTGAGTCGATGCCCTGTGTACGTAAAACCTCCCGTAGTCGAGCAATTTCTTGCTCTGCCTGTTGGGCGCGTCTTTCTGCCTGGTCAGCACGTAAACGTTCTTGTTCAGCCAATTCCTCTGATGATAGTATCAAATGATTTTCAGTAGTGAAGAATCTTAATTTACCTTCATAAACTCCCAAATAAAGTTCTAACTGCTGACTCCACAAACGTCCATCAGTGGTTACTTGGATTTCTTGATACTTACCATCAACTAAATGAAATCCCTGAAGTTCCATTGTTACAGGGTCAAACCAGAAATAATCTGGTGTACGGAAGGTATCTTGATAAACTTGTTTTTTTAAACCTTTATCAACGGCTGTCGTTGAACTTGACAAAATTTCCACAATCAGGTTGGGATATTTGCCGTCTTCTTGCCAAACTACCCAACTTTTACGGTCTTTTTTCTCGGTTCCCAAAACTACAAAAAAGTCTGGGCCGCGGAAATGTTCTGATTTTTTCTGGTTAAAGCTGTAGTAAATCGTCAAATTGCCAGAAGCATAGAAATCTTGCCTTTCTCGCCACCATAATTTAAGTATGCGAATCAGCAAATCAATTTGTTCTCGGTGTAGGTCACTTTCTAAGGGTGGTTCGTCACTCAGTATATCGCCAGGAGGAAAAATAACTTCGTCCTCTGAAATATTATCAGAGATGATTTCTAGAGTAGCAGGTTCAGACATTAGCGATCGCCCCGCGATTCTACGCTCATTTTACTAAAAATTCGGTAACTTGCAGATGGCTTTGAGAACTTTTAATAACTCAATCGCACCGGGAGATTCATTCAGATTTAATAGTGGCATTAACTGATAAATTGGCTGCTTTCATGTCTTAAATAAACAAATTGATAACGCAGTCCATTAGTTACTAAACCCCATACTGATGGTTGTTGATCTAAACTTTTAAAAGCATAAGTGAGTAATTGAGGTAAACCCTCACCCACTTCTATTGCACTATTTTTCGTTTCAATTACTACAACCCAAAAAGGCGGCGCAATATTACTTTGAGGATTATTGATTGCTAAAATATCCATCCGTCCGGTAATTCTTCTGTCTTCATCCTCAACTGCGATCGCAATGCTATCTTCCATTGTCAACCGAATCGGCACATCGTAAAATCCAGCTAACCGCATTAATGGTGCGATCGTTAAAAATTTAACCAACCCTTCAGAAATTTTACCTGCGCTTAAATAACGATCAAAGTCGTTTCTGATTCGTAATAAATCCTGCTGTTCAAACTCAGAGAGTGGTTCTAGACTTAAGAAGTCTGTAAATGAAGCATTTGAAAGCTTTTCTAGTTTAAGAAAGCGATGAACATCGTTGAGAGATAAGCTGCTGGCTTCAACGGTAAGCGTCATAATTTCAGCCTTTGTTTGTCAAGACTACTTACAATATTGCAACAATCCTGGTAAATAGGTTGTAAAACGTCTTTAAATTTTTTAATCGCTTGCTTTCGGTAGATGAAAATGAATGTAAACTAAATGACTCGGCAATTTTTACCTAGCTTAACGAAAATCTAAACACCGTCTAGCACAACTAAACTAAAAATAGTTTTCAGTAACAATACCGTTTGTAAACGTAATCATGTCTCAACCAACTATAGAATCAATCCTACAAGAGAACCGTCTCTTTCATCCTGCCTCAAAATTCTCACAAAACGCCCATATCAAAAGCCTAGATGACTATCAGCGCCTCTATGACAAAGCCAAAGCTGATCCGCAGCAATTTTGGGCAGATTTGGCTGGAACAGAATTAGAATGGTTCCAAAAATGGGATACAGTCTTAGACTGGCAGCCACCTTTTGCTAAGTGGTTCGTTGGCGGTAAGATGAATATTTCTTACAATTGTCTTGACAGACATCTCACTACTTGGCGCAAAAATAAAGCAGCATTGATTTGGGAAGGAGAACCAGGGGATTCGCGTACTCTCACATACTCCCAACTGCACCGGGAAGTTTGCCAGTTTGCTAATGTATTGAAGCAACTGGGTGTACAAAAAGGCGATCGCGTTGGTATTTATATGCCGATGATTCCCGAAGCTGCGATCGCAATGTTAGCCTGTGCCAGAATTGGCGCACCTCATAGTGTGGTATTTGGTGGTTTTAGTGCCGAAGCTTTGCGCGATCGCTTAATTGATGCCACAGCTAAACTGGTAATTACGGCTGATGGTGGTTGGCGCAAAGATGCGATCGTTCCTCTCAAGGAACAGGTAGATAAAGCCTTAGCTGATGGTGCTGTTCCCAGTGTCGAAAATGTCCTAGTTGTCAAACGCACTGGACAAGAAACTGATATGCAGTTGGGTGGACGCGATCATTGGTGGCATGATTTGCAAAAAGGAGTATCAGCAGATTGTCCAGCCGAACCGATGGACAGCGAAGATATGCTGTTTGTCCTCTACACTTCTGGCAGCACGGGCAAACCGAAGGGTGTAGTCCATACAACTGCTGGTTATAATCTGTATACCCATATCACCACCAAGTGGATATTCGACCTGCAAGACACAGATGTATATTGGTGTACTGCCGATGTAGGTTGGATTACGGGACACAGCTACATTGTGTACGGCCCCCTTTCCAACGGTGCAACCACGGTGATGTATGAAGGTGCGCCCCGTGCTTCCAATCCTGGCTGTTTCTGGGATGTAATTGAAAAATACGGCGTTAATATTTTTTATACTGCACCTACGGCAATTCGGGCATTTATTAAGATGGGTGAACAACATCCGAATGCGCGAAACCTCTCTTCGTTGCGTTTGCTGGGAACCGTCGGCGAACCAATTAACCCAGAAGCTTGGATGTGGTATCACAGAGTAATTGGTGGCGATCGCTGTCCAATCGTTGATACTTGGTGGCAAACGGAGACTGGCGGTATCATGATTACACCATTACCAGGGGCAATTCCCACCAAACCCGGTTCCGCGACTCTTCCCTTCCCCGGAATTATCGCAGATGTCGTGGATTTGGAAGGAAACACTGTACCCAATAACGAAGGCGGTTATCTAGCAGTCCGCCATCCTTGGCCAGGAATGATGCGGACAGTTTACGGCGATCCAGAACGCTTCCGCCGCACCTATTGGGAACACATTCCACCCCAAGATGGTAAATATACTTACTTTGCTGGTGATGGCGCGAGACAAGATGAAGACGGTTATTTCTGGGTAATGGGTCGTGTGGATGACGTACTGAATGTATCAGGACACCGACTCGGTACAATGGAAGTAGAATCAGCCTTAGTTTCTCATCCAGCGGTTGCAGAAGCGGCGGTAGTGGGTAAACCTGATGAACTTAAGGGTGAAGAAGTAGTTGCTTTTGTTACTCTAGAAGGCACTTATCAGGGAAGTGAGGAACTGATTAAAGAACTCAAACTGCACGTTGTTAAAGAAATAGGTGCGATCGCACGTCCGGGAGAAATCCGCTTTACAGACTCTTTGCCCAAAACGCGATCGGGTAAGATTATGCGGCGCTTGCTGCGGAATCTAGCTGCCGGTCAAGAGGTATCTGGAGATACTTCGACATTGGAAGACAGAAGTGTGTTGGATAAATTACGGGAAGGCGCATGAAGAGTTAAAACGGCGGTTAGAAACCTCGTCTACACAAACAAAACCCACCTCCGTGGGTTTCAAACCCTCAATTTTTTCTTAGTCCGCCTCCGCGGACTTTGCCTGTGTAGCCGCGAATTCTATTCGCTCTGGCTCTCATTTATATATGCGACCCTTACCGGTCTGTCTTGTGACGCATTACGCGCTAACACACGCCAATTTATCATAAAGATAAGAACATTATTGAGGCACTTAGGGCCATGAAGGTGAAGCACAAACCCAAATCAGCATTTGTTCAATTTTTTAGCGGCATGATGCTGAGTATCATAACTGTAGTTGGTCTATCACCATTAGTGTTAGCGGTTCCGGGCAAAGTTTCTTTGCATACGCCAGAACAGGATGCACAGAGACAACCACAAAAACTAGCACAGTTTTCCGATACAGGGCCATCAGAGCGATCGCAACTCCTGCAACAAGCCAATGCTTTGTTGAATCAGGGAGACTTGACAGGTGCGGAGGAAAATTTACGCAAATTAATTAAACAATTCCCAAAAGATACCTTTGGACACTTTCAACTAGGAAATGTGCTTTTTCGCCAAAAGAAGCCAGAAGAAGCAATTAGCGCCTATCAAGAAGCCATTCGCCTCCAGCCAAAATACGCTCTAGCTCACAATGCGATCGGTATGGTTTATGCAAGCCAAAGTCGCTGGGAAGAAGCCATTGCTGAATATAGAAAAGCTCTAGACATTAATCCTAATTATGCCGAGGGGCTGACTAATTTTGCACTGGCATTGTGGCAAACAAATAAAAAAGATGAGGCGCTATCTTCTTTAGAAAAAGCTTTAAATATTTTCAAAGAACAAAATAGAGGTGAAAAAGTTAACCAAGTAGAACGAATTTTGAAAGAGATCAAAACTGCTGATGATCCTGGTATTTCATGAAAATCACATTATTCAGTGGATAAAAGCTAAAAAGAGTTGTTGCGATCGGATACGAAGATTATGCGGCAGTTGTCGCATAATCTTGCCTCATGGATAAAAAATAGATTTGAAAATGATGACGACAAACCAGGAGAACAGTGTATGCAAGTAAGACAAGAAATTTTTGATACCTATTGGCGATTTGCCACTATGCGCCAGGAAGTATTTTTCAACAAAATTAACAATGTACCACCACCCTGGACGAGTGACCCGATTATTAATACTTATAAATTTTGTAATGCATATCGAGCAAGCGATCGCGTTTCCCAATATCTGATCAAAAACGTAATTTACGATGAAAATAGGAGCAAGAATGAAGAAGAAGTAATTTTACGGATTCTATTATTTAAAATCTTTAATAAAATAGAAACTTGGGAATATTTAGAAAATAAAATAGGAGATTATATTTCACTGTCTAATTTCGACTCAAATGTATATTCAGATATATTACAAGAGGCTATGAATCTTGGATATGTCATTTACACAAGTGCGTATATGTCCTGTGCCAGCAAGGAGTTTGGTTATGATAAAAAACACCAGAATCATTTGGCATTAATTGATAAAATGGTTGTCCAAGATAGAGTAGTTAAACGCATAGTCAAAACCAAAAGTTTTGAAGACGTTTTTAAGATTATTCAAGAATATCCATTGCTAGGTAAGTTTATGGCTTACCAATTAGCGACAGATATTAACTATAGTGAAATTATCAACTTTGACGAAAACAGTTTTACTATAGCAGGGCCAGGAGCCGAACGTGGTATCGACAAGTGTTTCATTGATACAGATGGTAAAACATATACTGATATTATTCATTGGATGACTGAAAACCAAGAGAAAGAGTTTCAGCGTTTGGGGTTAAATTTTCAATCACTCTGGGGTCGTCCACTACAGGCTATAGACTGTCAAAATCTTTTTTGTGAAACTGATAAATACTGCCGAGCAGCATTTCCAGAATTGAAAAGTAATCGCAAAAAGATAAAAGCCAAATTTACTTCAACACCTCAACCAATTGATTATTTTTATCCACCCAAATGGCATATTAACGATAAAATTCAAGAAACTTTAGCACAGAGATCGCCAGCATTAGAGATTAATAATTTGCAGGTATTGAATAATAGTAATTGTCAGCAATTATCTTTGGAGCTAGATTTTCTGGTAAAAACAACATCTGAAATATCAGATAATGTATCAAAACAGTATAAAAAATATGATCCAAAGACTCAGAGTAAAAAATCAAAAGCTTTGCAAAACTCAGAGATAAAAAAATCTCATCAGTTGTGTCTGTTTTAATGTTTTCTACTATTTATAAGTCAATACGGTTCAGTTAAGGGCTAAGTGTACAAAATTGTGGGTTTTCGAGACGCGATAAATCGCCGTCTCTACAAGTGTTTTGGTCTTATCTGAACTGTATTGATTTATAAGTCAACAGTAATTCAGGGTAAAACACATGGTAATAAAAAAATATATAGATATGGAAAGAGATGTCAAGTTTGACGATGATATTAGGAGAAAGTATCGGTACTCACTATGGTGTAGATGGGATGCAACTTTGCCGCAAGTTACTTTTGTAATGCTTAACCCAAGCAAGGCTGATGAGAATAAAGGTGATCCTACCCTCACTAGATGTATTAACTTTGCCCAGTCTTGGAATAAATATGGTTCTATTGAAGTGGTTAATCTATTCGCTTATATTGCTACAAAACCTCCTGAACTTTCCCAACCCCAAGTAGATGACCCTGTGGGGGAAAAAAATAACTGCTATATTCAAAAAGCAACAAAACGTGCTGAATTAATTATTTTGGCATGGGGTACGAGTAAGTATCCCAGAATTAAGAAACGTAATGAAGAAGTACTAAGTCTAAGAGGATGTTTGAAAAGTCGGGAATGTTGTAAAAAAGCTCTCTCGGTATA
>NZ_JBDNJQ010000208.1:0-13106 GCF_051172895.1 Nostoc sp. CALU 1950
TAGGGGGATCTAAAACTTTTGATACCGACAAGAGGACTTTTCAAACAACCTCTAAACTCCAGTTTAAAGCCGGAATTGTTGATTCCCATTCACAAGTTCTGTACTGCCCCGAACCACCACAACCCGAAAACCCACAAAGTAGTACCAATTTTCACGCCCGTGATAGCGGCGAACCGCCGAGCGGCAATTCCTGGGATTATGTTCCCACGAACCACCACGCAAAAGCCGAAATTTATTATTATCAACTAACCAAGCGCTTTCGTCTGTTGGCGCTCCGTTATAATTTTTGTGCCACTCATCCTGACACCATTCGCATACATTACCATGCATATCAAATAAACCAAAAGGATTGGCAGGAAATTTTCCTACATCTGTTGTTTGCTCACGATATTCACCCTTTGGGCCAGAATTATAGGCGTAATCGCCGTTGTAATTGGCTAAATCAGTCGTAATCGTTTCGCCAAAATAAAACGGCGTAGTAGTTCCCGCACGACAAGCATATTCCCATTCTGCCTCACTGGGCAAGCGATAGGTTTTCTCAGTATTTTTAGATAATCGAGCGCAAAACTCAATTGCATCATCCCAAGAAACCTGTTCAACAGGTCGATTAGCACCTTTAAAATAGGATGGTTCGGGATTTAAATCAATATTAACCTTGGGTAAAGCGGCAATAGATGCCCATTGACTCTGAGTTACTGGAAATTTCCCCATAAAAAAGGGTTGAATGGTAACAGGATGCTGTGGACTTTCATCGCCACTTCTTTCTGGCTCACTCTCTGGCGAACCCATGAAAAATTTACCACCGGGAATTGCAACCATCTCCAGAACTACACCATTACCCAGGTTTTCTGTAAAAAACTCAGTGCGTCCACCTGCTTGTCGTTTTTGATACTCTACTTTTTGTTCTTTCTTTAAGCGATCTACATCCTCATGTTTAAGCAGATAGTATTTCTGTAATTTCTCTAATTCAGCTTCAGATTTTTCACGCAACGGATATCCTTGTTCATCTACAAAGCTTGCCAAGTATTGCTTGTATTTGTCTAGGTTTTTCTTATATATACCGTAAGGCTCTAATGCTTTTTCTCTAACTGCACTAGCTTCTGTATCTGTTAATTTTAACTTTTCTTGTAAATCTTTTAATATGTCAGATTCCACCAGAGATATCTCGCCATCAGACGCAAATTCTTCAGCCTTATAACGATACTCAGCTATTGCGGCTTCCCTACTTACCCGTTTTTGTTCACGTTCCTTAATTAGTTGTTCAGCCGCAAACTTAATTCCCTGAGCTACATTCGTGAATGCATCATCTTGATTATTCCAAGACTTAATAGGTTGGGCATTTTTGGGCAGAGCTTGTAGTTTAGCAAATGGTGCATCTTGCCAAAAAACGTTTCGCAGAATAATTGGAATGACACAAGCCTCTCCATTTGCGTGGCGTTCTATTGCTTTGGTAACTTCAACATCCCAGCAGTATTTAGAAAATATAAAGTCTGAACTGACTAGTAATAAAATAATATCGGCTGTATTTAAATTTTCATTAATCTGCTGATCCCATTCTTTTCCAGGTGGTATTTTGCGATCGTGCCAAGTTGAAGTAAGACCTTGACGTTCCAACATAGTCAGGTGTTTAGCCAGTTCATCCTTTAGGGGTTCGTCGTTGTGAGAGTAGGAACAAAACACCTTGAGTGGTTCCAACGAAACATCTGCCATTTTGCGTCTTCAGGAGTAGTATAAATTACGCTTCTCACAAATTATAGTATTTTTGCCTGATTTCTTTGATAAACTAACCCTGATCGCCAGTGCAACTCTTTATCGTCTTAACTGGGAGATATGATATTGCGATCGCTATTCCATTCTGATGCTACTGCGATCGCTGCATAAAATCGATAGAGTAACTTTTATCGCAATCAAAGTACGTCAAGCTTGACTCCAATCTTGCAACTCTAGTGCTTCAATTCTACCGAAATGACGCTGATTATGAGTAATCATAACTAGATTATTGGCGATGTCTTACGACAAGCCGCTTTGCGTCTACGCAACCCCAGCAATGAGCAAGTCAATATCATCGATGGGAATCCCTTGGAGTCGCAAGTTTGCGTAGATATCTGCGGATAAGGTGACTGATTGTTCAGTAAGGGGTAAGACAGTATTTTGGGCGACAAACTCCAAAAATAAGGTGAGTTGCTTTTGGGCATCACGGTGCTTTAAGCCACTGAGAATTTCGTAATAAGTGATGATACTAATGTTGATTTGACGATAGGTTATCAAGTAATTCTGAAACTGAGTTACTACATTAGTATTACCTCGGAAGAACAAGGACAAGATATCAGTATCAATCAATGCTGGTTTCACGGTTTTGTCTTTGAGAAAATGCTTGCTGACGACGGATAGCAATCTCGTCTGAAAATTCGCCGTATGCTTCTTCTGACATATCGCTCCAGCAACCTGCAAACTGCATGATAGCAGCAGCATTATGATTGTTAGTTTGTGAGCTTATTCGAAATCCGTGAATCATCTCATAGAGTTGTGATAACTTAGCATCTGGGATTTGCTGCACTTCTTCTAAAACTTTAACTCTCCATTCTGAATGGTTTATTAGCTAATCTCTCCTGATTTTCCAATCTTTAATTCTAATATAAGAAAGAGACTTGCTTCTTTGGCAATAAAATATTCCATTATCCTTGAGTCTCACGCGCTTTGCGTAATTTATCTGACAGTCGCGCCATCACTACTTCACCATTTACTACGTCTCCACTTTCAATAGAAGCAAGCCCAACAGCTATTTTTTTCTGGGTTTCTTCTTCCCATTCTTGATAACCCTTTTCCCATTCTTCCAGCAGTTTCAATGCTTTAACAATCACTTCTTCAGCATTTTCATATCTACCTGTAGCAATTTGGGTTTGTATAAATTGCTCGTATTCCGCCTTAAGTTGGATGTTCATAATTGTTATTCCTAGTTAGCTAAGAGCATTCCCCAAACTATGCTTCTAACTTATCAGAATCTTTCTGTAAGTGTATCAGGCTTGCTAGATACTGGTTTTACTGTCAACGTATTGCCCTACGAAATCGGGTTAAGGCTGGAAGCAGGTTTAAAATATATGGTGTTACTCAAAAGAGACTTATGACTTTAAGCCTGAACTTGCCACCAGAATTAGAACAGTATCTTGCACAACAAGCTAAACAGCAAGGGCTTTCTGTGGAAACATATACTTTGCAGATTTTGCAAGAATATATTCTGCCAAAAGAGAAACGCTCTAAATTAGTCAATGTGCTTTAGTCTTGGATTGATGAAGGTGACGCTGATGAGCAGCAAGAAATAGGAGAGTACTTAATTCACGCCTTAAAGGATGTCTGAAGCGTTCCCCAAACTATGCTCTAAAATTTATCTAAATTCATTAAAGCCTTAACTTATGCTTCTTACCGAACTCATACCGCTAGTTAAAGAATTATCCCACACTGATAAACTCTCACTAATACATTTACTGGCAGCCGAATTGTTGAAGGAATCAAGTTTAGTTCCATTGGATGCTGAGGACAAAGTAGCTAGTCTTGGCTTATATGATTCTTTTGAAGCTGCTGCTGTTTTAGCGAAGGCATTAGCAGAAGAAAAAGCGGCAACACATGGTTGATAAAGTTAGATTTGCATTTACTGAGGTCAATCCAGAACTCGGTGCATTAAGTACCCTACCTTATCTACCGCTAATTCTCAGTTATCAGAATCGTTCTGTAAGTGTATCAGGCTTGCTAGATACTGGTTCTACTGTCAACGTATTGCCCTACGAAATCGGGTTAAGGCTGGGAGCAGTTTGGGAACGTCAAAGACTCTCCGTTCCATTGGGTGGTAATTTGGCTAGGTTTGAGGCGAGGGCATTGGTGTTGATGGCAAATATTGAACCATTTCCGACAGTAGAGTTAGCTTTTGCTTGGACAAAAGATAGAAACGCCCCATTGATTTTAGGACACATGAATTTCTTTTTAGCGTTTGATGTGTGCTTCTATCGTTCTGAATTAGTGTTTGAAATTAGCCCTAAAATAGCCTGATGGAAATAGTGAAACCCAACATTATATTAAGTTAACGTTGGGTTTCACAGCATTCAACTACCTTGATTAGGCGGTATTTGTTCAGATGGCGGTTCCGCTGGGGGAGCGAGTACCGCATCCGGCGCAATCTCTTCTACGGGAATTGGTTGCTTATCCTCAATTTCTAAATCTGCTTGCGCTGCTTCCACCAATTCAGGAGATGGGGGATGTGGTGGAATCGCTTCCGGTACACTCTCAGTTTTTACTTCAGTGTCAGTAGTAACTGTCTCCTCTACTGGTTGTTCTGGTATGACAATAGTTTTGTCGATAATCTCAACAGCAGGTTGCTCTGATATTACAGAGATAATATCTTCAGGTTTGGGGGTTGTGGGTGTTTTTTTACTTACAGTCTGTTGCACCTTGTCTTTCACGCCACTGAAGGTACTACCAAGACCCTGCTGCAACTGACCCAGGCGTTCCTGAAGGGACAACTTATTTACCTGTTCCTGAATGCCAGTTTTCACCGTCTCAGGACTGGGTACTTGGGTTTGTTGTGCCTGCGGGGTCAGTTGGCGACGTAATGATAGAGTTTGCCAGCCAAACCAGACCAAAAGAGCCACACTAGCCACATGACCCAGCAACAAACCCCCAGTAATGCGTGGTGCAAACACCCATAAGACTAAGGCGTAGAACAGTCCCACACCACTCCAGATAAAATCATTCTTGCGGTGGATTTCTGGAAAAAAGAAAGCTGCTATATAAATGGCTAAACTACCAAGACCGACCACCAAAGCTAGGACAAATGCCAGCATTATTTGGTTACTCCTTTGACTAGAGATTGGGGACTGGGGATCGGGTACTGGGGATCGGTTACTGGATATTAGGTATTAGGAAGAAAAACTAATTTAGTGAATTAAATTCCTTCCTAATGCCCAGTCCCCAGTCCCCAGTCCCCAGTCCCTCAAATAACAATTTTGCAAATTTTGCCAGTCAATTGTTGATTTAGATACAATTTAAAATTAATTATCCATGTTAGTTGTGGATTTTTGTCGTTTATATCAAGTCTTAAGGTCTTCTTTAGGGGAGAACGGAAAATATCGGACTACCCTTATAGGTAAAGGATCTGCAAGAGTTAGCCAGAAATTTTTTATGACACTACAAAGCTTTGGTGTGATTGGATTAGCCGTTATGGGTGAGAACATCGCTCTCAACGTGGAGCGCAATGGCTTCCCAATTGCAGTTTACAACCGCTCCCGAGAAAAAACGGATGCGTTTATGGCGCAACGTGCTACAGGACGGAACGTCAAAGCCGCCTTTACTCTAGAAGAATTCGTTGCCTTATTGGAACGTCCCCGCAAAATTCTAGTAATGGTGCAAGCTGGTAAGCCAGTGGATGCGGTGATTGCTCAACTCAAACCCTTGTTAGACGAAGGCGATATCATTATCGACGGTGGCAACTCTTGGTTTGAAGATACGGAACGACGCACTCAGGAATTAGAACCCGCTGGGCTTCGGTATCTTGGTATGGGTGTCAGTGGCGGTGAAGAAGGGGCATTGAATGGCCCTTCTCTGATGCCTGGAGGTACAACAAGCTCTTACGAGTTTCTATCACCAATTTTCAACAAAATTGCTGCCCAAGTCGATGACGGCCCTTGTGTAACCTATATTGGCCCTGGTGGTTCTGGCCACTATGTCAAAATGGTACACAACGGCATTGAGTATGGCGATATGCAGCTAATTGCTGAAGCCTACGACTTGCTGAAAAATGTCGCTGGATTAAACCCCAGTCAGCTACATGATGTGTTTGCTGAATGGAATACCACCGATGAACTCGATTCATTTTTGATTGAGATTACGAAGAATATCTTCCCATATATTGACCCAGACACAAATAAACCCCTGGTGGATTTGATTGTTGATGCAGCCGGTCAAAAGGGAACTGGACGCTGGACTGTGCAAACTGCGTTGGAATTGGGAGTTGCTATTCCCACAATTACAGCAGCAGTTAATGCCCGGATTATATCTTCGATTAAAGATGAGCGGGTTGCAGCATCTAAAGTCCTCACAGGCCCCAGTGGCAAGTATGACGGGCAAACTAAAGACTTTATCAACAAAGTCCGTGATGCTCTCTATTGCTCGAAAATCTGTTCTTATGCTCAAGGGATGGCGTTGCTATCCACAGCTTCAAAAACATATAACTGGAATTTGGATCTGGGCGAAATGGCGCGGATTTGGAAAGGTGGTTGTATTATTCGCGCTCGCTTTTTGAATAAGATTAAGAAGGCTTTTAGCGAAAATCCAGCTTTGCCTAACTTGCTGTTAGCTCCCGAATTTAAGCAGACAATTCTTGACAGACAGACTGCTTGGCGGGAAGTGATTGCGACAGCTGCAACAGTGGGAATTCCAGTACCCGCATTTAGCGCCTCCTTGGATTATTTTGACAGCTATCGCCGCGATCGCTTACCTCAAAATCTAACTCAAGCACAACGCGACTACTTTGGCGCACATACCTACTTGCGTCTTGATAAGCCCGGAAGTTTCCACACTGAATGGGTTCCTATTGCTGAAGCTGGGAAGTAAGCTTTTGTACCTCTAAATTCTCAATTTATTGAGTAAATTTAGACTGTTTCAGAATAAATATTACAAGTGACTCTGAGTTTCAGAGTCACTTTCTTTTTAATGCTGAGTTATAGCAAAGTGCTGAGTGCTGAGTAAAAACCCAGTTAGTTCAAGGCTTTAGGCAATCAACACTGTCCTAACCTATGTGACTACGGCTATAAATGCAAAATAAAACTGCTGTCTCTTATACCAATTTGAAAAAAGAATGCCACAAATAGAACATTTGTAGAGACGCGATTCATCGCGTCTTTACCCAATGATGTGTTGCAATCATTAATTGAATGAGTATTATTGATTGATTTTAAGGCAATACGCTTGGGCTAAGGGTTATTGAGTGTAGGTAATTGGTCTTTGAAGACGCGATAAATCGCCGTCTCTACAAGTGTTTTGGTCTTATCTGAACTGTATTAGATTTTAAGGATTATTATTACCAAGAAATTTTGCTTTTAATTCTTCTAACTCTTGATCTATTTTATTTGTACTAGAAGGCTGAGGTGTTGGGTTGGGTGGCTGTATTTTATTTGGTTGAGGTTTGTTGTTACCCATAAATTGGGTTTTCATTTCCTCTAATTCTTTCTCAAGTTGACTAGGAGATTTCGATACAAAAGCAGCTGGAGATTTGAGTGGTGATTGAGGGATAGGTTTTGGTGCAATTGCTGGTGTGGCTGCTACTTGCGACTGTTGATTTAAGTCTTTGAGAACTTCGTCTACTGTTTGATAACGTCGAATCGGGATACTTTCTAGCATCTTGTTGAGAATCCGATTCAACTGATTACTGATAGGAGTTTGCAAGTATTGCTGCCATACCCATGTATCGTTATTGGTATCATAGGAATCGAAAGGCGATCGCACTGTTAATAAATTAATACAAGTAGCACCCAAACTGTAAATATCGCTGGCAAAAACAGCCCTACCTCTCATTTGCTCAGGTGCAACATATTCTGGACTACCAATACTTGTACCAGTTCTATTTAAGGCGGTGCCAGTGGCAGATTTAGCAGCACCAAAATCTACTAATACTAGTTTGCGATCGCTCTCGCGTAAAATAATATTTTCTGGCTTAATATCGCGGTGAATTACGTGTCTAGCATGACAAAATTGCAAAACTGGTAATAAATCACTTAGTAATTGCCAAATTTGTATTTCACTAAAAGCACCTGTATGTGCCAATTCCTGGGCTAAGTTTTGTCCGTCGATAAATTCTTGTACAAGATACTGCCGATTTTCTTGAGTAAAATATGCCAGTAGTTCGGGAATTTGGGGATGTTTGCCCAATTCATCTAACTGCACCGCTTCTTGGTTAAATAACTCTACGGCTTTGGCAAGAGTGTTAGTGCCTTGGGATTGGGGATAAAATTGCTTAATTACGCAGCGTGGTTTTGAGGGTTTATCCTCATCCACAGCTAAGAAGGTTTTGCCAAAACCACCTTGTCCGATTGGTTTGATCGCACGGTAACGTTCTTTGAGGAGTAACTTGGAACCACAAGTCACGCAAAAATTTACATGATCAGGATTTTCAGGCTTGGGACAGTGGGGATTAAGGCAGTAGCTCATACAGGCGATCGCTCTTATATCTCTTTATTTTACTGGCGTTGAGGATGTGGACTTCTCCGAATCCGTTAAACTATGAGCGATGTCTACGACGGGCTACGCCTACGCACTGCTTAACTAGTACAGCACGGCGGAAACAAACATACCATTTCAAATGGCGCAAAAGCTTAGAATACAATTCTTTTGACTTTTGACTTTTAACTTTTGACTTCCGCCCTGCGGTACTAGCCTATACCTTCTATAACTGGATGGAAGTAGAAGGCGAATCCCAACACTGTATAGGTAGCTAATAACAAAGTGCCTTCCAGCCAATTGGACTTACCATCAGAACTAATACTGTTTGCAATCAACACCGACGCAACCACAGCTACTAATTCAAAGGGTTGGAAATCCAAATCCATTGGTTTACCCATTATCCGCCCTGCGATCACCAACACGGGCGCGACAAACAAGGCAATCTGCATACTTGATCCCACCGCTACCGAAAGGGAAAGATCCATTTTATTTTTCATCGCCACGGTGACTGCTGTGGCGTGTTCAGCCGCGTTACCGACGATGGGAACCAAAATCACCCCTGTAAACAGCGCCGTCAAACCTAGCTGAGATGTGGCCACTTCCAAAGAAGCAACTAACATTTCTGACTCAAATGCTACCAGTAAGGTACATACTAGCAAGACACCAACCCACAACATCATATTTGGTTTAGCATGAGGGATTTCTTCTTCTTCTGTCTCTGCTACACCCACATCATAAAGATAGGAGTGGGTTTTCATCGAAAATAGCAGCGTTAGCGCATAAACCAGGATTAACACCACAGCAACAGCAATAGAAAAATTTTGCAGTGTTTGTTCGTTAATTCCTTGAGAGGTATAATTCATTGCCGTTGGCATCAACATGGCAATCACCGCCAAATTCATCGAATCAGCATTCACCCGCGCCACAATTGGCTGAAATGTCTGTTCTTTATAGCGCAGTCCTCCCAAAAGCATGGAAAAACCCATCACCAGTAGTAAGTTGCTAATAATTGATCCCGTGATGCTGGCTTTGACTACATCTATTAATCCAGCGTTCAGCGCTACTAGGGCGATGATTAGTTCTGTAGCATTGCCAAAGGTGGCGTTTAACAAGCCCCCCAATGATGGCCCGACTACGACAGCAATTTCTTCTGTAGCTGTACCCATCCAAGCTGCTAAGGGTAGAATTGCTAATCCAGCTGTAATGAAAACTATCAATTCTCCCCATTCCAGAAAGTGGGCTGCTACAGAAACCGGGATAAACAGTAGTAAAACGAAAAGAATAATGTTTTTGGTTGACATTTGTTGTCTTAAGTTGAGGGTATCATTCACAGCGAGCAATCCTAAATTTTAAATTTGGAGTGTTGAATTAACAATCACTTTCACTCATCACTCCGATATGATACTCTCAACCGTCTGTAGAGCAATTCAGGAATTGTACTGTTTTCGGCTCACTGCTGTATATGTAAAATTCAATTGCGATATAATGAGTTTTTGTAATCTTTTGTTGCAAAACTATGAAATTGAGCCAAAATATTACACCAAAAATGGGGTTTAATATATTAAAAGACAATTAAAATTTTGATTGGCGCTGCTAACGAGAAACCCCTAACTAAGGCCTTGTTCGATGGCTAATTACTTTGAGCCTTCAGGGAAAGGGCTGTGCGATAACGCAGATTTCCCACTACAATAAAATCGCTTTGTCAAAAATTTCGTTGTATTCCATAGTTGTTGTTTATACCGGATTTTGTGTACAAACCATTGTAGAAAGGTTTATGCACAATGTTTTCGGTGCAACTGCAAGTTTTTTGTTTTGGATAAATATACATGACTTCTGCTGCTGAAATGCCAGCTAGCTCTGGCTCAACGTTAACATTACATTCAGATCCCAAAAACGCTCACGAAACCGATCCCCTGAGAAAGGCTAATGGTGTTTATGTGACGGTGCATGGTCATTTTTACCAGCCACCAAGGGAAAACCCTTATCTGGACGCAATTGAACGCCAACCGAGCGCTGCGCCTTTCCATGACTGGAATGAGCGGATTCATTGGGAATGCTATCGTCCGAATGCCTTTGCCAGAGTCTTAAATGACCAAGGCGAAGTGGTGGGGATCGTCAACAATTATGAGTATTTCAGTTTTAATATTGGCCCAACGCTGATGTCGTGGCTAGAACGCTACGATGTGGAGGTTTATCAGCGGATTTTAGAGGCGGATGCCAAGAGTAGCCAACGGTTGCATGGTCATGGCAATGCGATCGCGCAAGTATACAATCACATCATCATGCCTCTGGCGAATGAACGCGACAAATATACCCAAATTCGCTGGGGTAAAGAAGACTTCCGTTCCCGCTTTGGTCGTGATCCCGAAGGAATGTGGCTCGCAGAAACAGGTGTGGATTATGCCACCCTCGAAGCTCTGGTTGCTGAGGGTATTCGCTTCATTATCCTTGCACCATCTCAAGCACTGCGTTGCCGTCCCCTTCCCACTCCAGATCATCCCAATCCTGAATGGCACGAAGTCGGTGGTAGTCAAATTGATCCCACACGTCCCTATCGTTGTTATTTAAAGCCAACGCTAGACACTTCATCTTCACCTCTAAGTTCGATTAATGAGGGGAATGGGGATAGTAACCACTCCCCACTCCCCACTCCCTACTCACTCCCCTACATTGATATCTTCTTCTACGATGGCCCGATATCGCGGGACATGGGTTTTAGTGATGTCGTTTATAATTCCACTCACTTTGCTGGACGTATTGGTTCGGCGGTACGTGGGGATCATCGTCAAACACAGTTAATCTCTGTGGCGACAGATGGGGAAACCTTTGGACATCACAAAAAGGGAACTGAGAAAACTTTAGCCTACGCCTTTACTAAAGAGTTTCCTCAACAGGGTTGGACTGTAACAAACTTCGCCCATTACCTCAGCTTAAATTCTCCCGGTTGGGAAGTGGAATTAAAGTCAGTTACGGCCTGGAGTTGCGCCCACGGTGTAGACAGATGGCAAGATGACTGTGGTTGCGGTGGAGAAGGTGGTGTTTGGCATCAGAAATGGCGTCGTCCCCTGCGGGATGCCCTAAATTGGCTGCGCGATCAGCTAACTGAGGTGTATGAAGAACATGGTAGGCAGTTATTTCGTGATCCCTGGCAAACACGAGATGAATATATCCAAGTGATGCGCGATCGCTCTGCTACCAATGTCAACCGTTTCCTAGCCCGTCATCAAACTCACAAACTAACCGCAGCCGAACAAGTAGACGCTCTGCGTTTATTGGAAATGCAGCGTCACGCTTTGTTGATGTTCACTAGTTGCGGTTGGTTTTTTGAAGAAATTTCCCGTCCAGAGGGGACACAAATTCTGCGCTACGCCGGTCGTGCTTTGGAATTAGCAGGAGAAGTGGCTGGTGTGCAGTTGGAAAAAGGCTTCGTCAAACGTCTTGGTTTAGCCCCCAGCAATGTGGATGACTTCAAACACGGTGGCGAAATTTATCGGCAACTCGTGTTAACTGCCCAGCTTGGCTTTAAGCAAGTAGCAGCCCATTACGCTATTACTTCTCTGTTTACAAATCAGAAACCAGCAGAGACACGTACATCTCTGCCAAGAAAAGATGCTGCGGACAAAGAATCTCAGCGTTACCACAAAAAAGTTTATTGCTACGCTGCTAATGAGCTAGATTACCAGATGCAACGGATGGGATCGCTAACTCTGGCTGTGGGGAATTTAAAGCTGGTATCAGAGATTACTTGGGAAAGCGAGCATTTGGTATTTGCGGTTCTCCATTTGGGAGGCTGGGATTTCCACTGCTGTATTCAACAATTTACTGGACGGCGTGACTACAGCCAATTAAAAGAAAAGCTGTTCGGCGCACTAAAACAAGCTAGCGCGGCTCATACTATCTTGGCGATGACACAGCTATTTGGCGAAGAAGCTTTTAACTTGCAAAATCTATTTGCTGAAGAACGCCACCGGATTATGCGACTGCTGAGTGAGGAAACACTGACACGTTTAGGACAGTTGTATACCCAAGCATACCGTGATAATTATGGTGTGCTGATGGCGTTTCATCGAGATGAAATAGCAGTACCGCAAGAATTGCAGGTAGCAGCAGATATTGCTTTAGGGCATCGTTGTTTGATGACATTGCGATCGCTAGAGCAAGATATCGCTGATCCCCAAAAGAGTTGGAGTCACATCTTAGAATTGGAAGTGATCGCAACTGAAGCAAAACATCTGCGTTGTCGGCTGAATATTCCCGACGGTAAACAGATGTTAGAACAGTTAATTGCGCGATCGCTCTGGCAACTGTTGCACGATGCTAATGGTAGCTTTAATGCAGATATCCAACTATTGGAGCGATTGATTGATGTCGGGGATCAACTCAATATTCACATTTCCCTACAGCGATCGCAAGAACTATATTTTAGTTGTCTGCACAGTCAGATAGCGCCGGTGTGTATTACTAGCGTTGGGAATGAAGGAGATAATCAGTGTCTTCAGTTGCTCAAGTTGGGCAAAAAGTTAGCCGTTGATGTCAGCATGATCTCAAATCAGTTGGGATAGATGTAGACACGCACAGCAGTGCATTGATATCAACTTAAGTCAGTTTTGGGAAAAATTTCACACAGAGAGAAGGGGATAATTATCCTCTTCTCTTTTTAATTTCCTTGATTATGATGTCCGCCAAATTACCCATAATACAATACAGTTCAGAATGAGCAACAAAACCCAGATGTAGAGACGCGATTTATCGCGTCTTGAAAGATCAATCATCTACACCAATAACTCTTAACCCAAGTGCATTCAATACGGTTCGGATAAGGTTTTGTGATGAAAGTTATAGATCACAAAGACGCGATAAATCGCCGTCTTTACAATAATCAGTCCTTTGTAGAGACGGCG
>NZ_JBDNJQ010000209.1:0-12975 GCF_051172895.1 Nostoc sp. CALU 1950
AACCCTTTCCCAAAACCAAACTTTGGGTTCAAAATGCTTAACCGAGTAGTATTGGAACCGTATTAGCATCTCACTCATCAGTAACTAAAGATACGGGCAATATGCCCATCGGACAAAACTGGATAATTTATTTTTTGGAAATCCCTAATTACAAAGGTTTCTCGGTTTAGAGAAACCTCTGTAGGGGTTTTACGATTCACACCATTTTTTATGAATTCACTGCGGTACATCCTGCAATACGATAAAGATACACTGATTAGAAGTATCTCTCTTGCCAACACTGAAAAATTACATTGCTTTCAGGCTAACAAAAGATGATGGCAACTTTAGGAGCCAAGTACAGCGACACCTGATAGTGTTATGGATCACAACTGGCAATAGTGAAATTAATTAAACTTACTGCTAATTCCTCTAAAAAGACTTATGCAACACTTTTTATTAACTTGGCTCGGTACTGCGGTGGCGTTATTTCTTACTGCTAATATCGTTCCGGGATTCCTTATCAAGAATTTTGTGACTGCCTTGGTCGCTGCCCTTATTATTGGTCTGGTTAATGCATTTATTAGACCAATTTTGCGGATTTTGACGTTTCCGATTACCTTACTCACCTTTGGTTTATTTACATTAGTGATCAACGCCTTAACTCTTTGGCTGGCAAGTGCCCTAACTCCTGGTACTGGTTTTGAAATTCAGGGCTTTTTACCTGCTTTATTAGGTTCAATTGTGCTAGCAATTGTTTCTAGCATAATTAACTATTTTTTGAGAGTTGTTACCTAGAAAATTAGTGAGATTCTGTAATACTAATATTTAAAGCTTGGGCAACAGCTAGTGTTACCGCTCCTGGTTGCCCTTGTTGCTGAAAAATTCGTTTAGGAACTAAGAATCTCACCGACAATTTCTCTATCCTTGTGAAAGGAAAAATAGTCAACGATGTGAGTTGAGCGGCTGCAAGAATAGCAGCTGCCTCTGCTACGCTAGGTGTACCTACTTTGAGGTTGGTAATTGTGGCAGGGTTGGGGACACAGACAGAGCCAAGGATTTCCGCAGAAAAGGTTTTTAGGGGCAAATTGCGTAGATGGCAAAATTCTACTAAGCCAACTTCCGAGGCTTTGGTGTCGATGGTAGCAATCCCTGCGATCGCACTTGGAAAAAGTTGATTTTCTCGAAAGATTTCCTCAACCGCCCGATCAATCAACTGCCATGAAGTTCCCCGTTTACAGCCAATTCCTACCCATAAAACCTGTTCTACTTGGTTTACTTCCTTATTTAGTTCGTGTCTTCCATTAAGGGCTTGAGGATTATTTGACATGCTTGAGTTTACTCTAAGAGGTTGTTTGAAAAGTCCTCTTAAGTACAAATTGACTCCAGAAAAGGCAGCTTTTTGGGGACAATAACAGGATTATCTGTTGATGTTGCGGTTGTCATAATTCTTTGAATCAAGCACTCTCGGCTGATCTTTAACATTATCCCAAATTATCAGAAAAATGGGTTTAAAACCCCGTGTTTCCAGCACGGCTTTAAAGTAATGAGTAATGAGTAATGAGTGGATGAAAAATGGGTATTTACTCATTACTTGTTACTTATTACTCATTACTCCTTCTTTCCCGTGCGTACCCTTCTCCGGACGGAGACGCTGCGCGAACGGGAACGCCAAGGGCGAACACGGCGGTGAGGATGTCAAAAATTATCCGAACTGGGGTAAACTCTTCCTTTCCAAGCGCCGCCGCGCCCTTGCCAGTGACGTAGTGCTGAGTCTAGAGTCATCAGGGTATAGAGAAAAGCGATCGCAGGTAAACTAAAAGCTAACCAGGGAGAACATTTATAAAAGCGGATCGTTGGGTAGTAAGCCAACGCCATTAATAGCCATCCAAATAAACCTGTAAGTGCGATCGCCCAATTGCTCCAAACTGCACCCAGAATTACACACACAGGTGGAACTAGATAAATTAGAGGCATTCCTACTAAAGTTCCCAATAGTAGTAATGGAGAATAATTCAGTTGGGTATAGGCAGTACGAGCAACCATATCCCAAATCGTCGCCAGCGAGTCATAGGGACGCAGACTCCGAGTCAAGCTACTCAATCCTAGCCAGATCCGCCCTTTAGTGGGCATTGGAAATGGGGTATTTTCCTTCTTCTTAACAGCCTGAGCTAGGGCGCAATCGTCAATTAAAGCTTGGCGAATCACTTGAATACCACCGATTCGCTCTAAAGCTTCACGGGCGATCAGAATAGATCCTCCGGCGGCGGCGGCTGTGGGATTGTTGGGATTATTCACCCAGCGGAAGGGATAGAGTTTTTGGAAGAAAAACACGAAAGCTGGAATCAAAAGTTTCTCCCAAAAGCTTTCACACCTAAGTCGCACCATTACAGAAACCAGGTCTAAATCTTCTTGGACAGCTTTAGCAACCAGTCGGCGAAGATTCCCAGGATCATGTTCGATATCTGCATCGGTCAGCAAAAAATAGTCAGGTGCAAATTTACTAGCGCTCTTTATACCTTGTTCAACTGCCCAAAGTTTACCCGACCAACCAGGAGGCAGTGATTCACCAGTGATAATATGCAATTGCTGGGGTTTACCTACAGCGTGTGCCACCCCTTCGGCAAAATTTGCTGTCCGGTCTGTGCTGCGATCGTCTACCAAAAAAACGTTGAAAGAACCAGGATAATCTTGGAGAAGAAGCGATCGCAAACTAGTTGGTATCAATTCAGCTTCGTTACGCGCCGGAACGACGGCACAAACCACAGGTAAAGATTGTAGCTGAGTTTCTGTAACCTCTAATTGCTGGTCTGTCCGCCAAAACTGTCCCCAAAAACACAGTAATCCTAACCAAATTGTCAAGGATAAGAGCATCAATCCTAATACAATTACATCCATGACCTATTGCAAATTTTCAGCGACTCAGACAGAATACTATGTCTACTGAATATAGGAAAAATTTTTTATCGGATTGCCGTATTCAAAACTAGTGTTGGGTGTTGAGGTTAAATAGTATTTGATGCAAACACAAGACAGGGTAAAAGTCAATCAAGTCGCAGATGCGATCGCAGCTAGCCAAGAATATCTGCTTTCGATTCAAAATTCGGCAGGTTACTGGTGGGCAGAGTTAGAATCTAATGTCACCATCACTGCTGAAGCCGTCCTCCTCCATAAGATTTGGGGAACAGACCAAACCAGACCTTTACACAAAGTTGAAGCATATCTGCGTCAAGAGCAACGAGAGCATGGCGGCTGGGAACTTTACTACGGTGATGGCGGAGAACTTAGCACCTCAGTTGAAGCCTACATGGCACTGAAACTATTGGGTGTACCAGCAACCGATCCGGCGATGGTTCAAGCGCAAGCCTTTATTCTCCAACGCGGTGGTATCAGTAAAACTCGGATTTTTACCAAGTTACATCTAGCCTTGATTGGCTGCTACAACTGGCGCGGTATTCCCTCGCTACCACCTTGGATAATGCTGTTGCCAAAAGCTTTTCCTGTCAATATCTACGAAATGTCTAGCTGGGCACGTTCCAGTACAGTACCATTACTGATTGTTTGCGATCGCAAACCTGTTTTTATCACCGATCCAACTATCAACCTAGATGAACTATACGCTGAAGGTGTTGATCGAGTCCGGTGGGAATTACCCCAAAGTGGCGACTGGACAGATTTATTCCTCACCCTTGATCAGGGATTCAAGTTGGCAGAAAGCCTGAATTTAGTACCCTTTCGTGAAGAAGGCATCAAAGCCGCCGAAAAATGGATTTTAGAGCGCCAAGAAGCTACAGGCGACTGGGGCGGCATTATACCGGCGATGCTGAATTCAATGCTAGCTTTGCGGTGTCTGAATTATGACCGAAGCGATCCGATTGTAGAACGAGGTTTGCAAGCAATTGATAACTTTGCTATTGAAACAGAAGATAGCTACCGGGTACAGCCTTGTGTTTCACCAGTTTGGGATACAGCTTGGGTGATGCGTGCGTTGGTGGAATCTGGCTTTGCACCAGATCATCCGGCTGTGGTTCAGGCTGGAGAATGGTTATTACAAAAACAAATTTTGGATTATGGTGATTGGGCTGTAAAAAATCGCCAGGGAAAACCAGGGGCTTGGGCTTTTGAGTTTGACAATCGCTTTTATCCCGATGTAGACGACTCAGCTGTAGTGGTGATGGCGCTACATTTAGCGAAACTCCCCAATGAAAAAATCAAGCAAGCTGCGATCGCTCGGGCCTTAAACTGGATTGCATCTATGCAATGTAAACCAGGCGGCTGGGCTGCTTTTGATTTAGATAACGATCAAGATTGGCTCAACTCTATTCCTTATGGCGACTTGAAAGCCATGATTGATCCAAACACCGCAGATGTTACGGCTAGAGTACTAGAAATGCTTGGTGCTTGTGATTTGTCAATTGATAGTGATAGTTTAGAGCGATCGCTAACTTATCTTCTGCGCGAACAAGAAACTGAAGGCTGTTGGTTTGGTCGTTGGGGCGTAAATTATATCTACGGTACAAGTGGCGTTTTGTCAGCCTTAGCCTTAATTGATCCTCAAAGGCATAAACTCAGTATAGAACGGGGAGCAGCTTGGTTAGTTGGATGTCAAAACCTAGATGGTGGTTGGGGCGAGACTTGCCGCAGCTATGATGATCCCAGTCTCAAAGGTAAAGGAAATAGTACTGCATCTCAAACTGCTTGGGCAATAATAGGGTTGATAGCAGCAGGTGAAGCTACTGGGAAATTAGCTCTTGAGGTGATTGAACGGGGAATTAGCTACCTGGTGGCAACTCAAAAGCCTGATGGTACTTGGTTTGAGGCGGACTTTACAGGCACAGGCTTTCCTTGCCATTTTTATCTCAAGTATCATCTGTATCAACAATACTTTCCTTTAATAGCTTTAGGTCGCTATCAAGCAGTGATTAAAGAAAGTTAATTATCACGAGAGGTAGAGGGCAGGAGACGCGATTTATCGCGTCTTCACCCAAAGATGTGTTGCAATCATTAATTGAATTGGTATTACCAATACCTAATGCCTCAAGCGACGAGGCGACTATCCTTCTCCACCCATAAGAGGATGCAGTTTCCCGTTGCTTTCATTAAACTACAACGCGATCGCGTCCTTTTCTTTTTGCTTTATAGAGTGCTTCCTCGGCAGCATTAACCAAAGTAGCAGGCTCAGTTTCTATTGCCGGAATAACACTAGCCACCCCTAAACTCACAGTTAAAACAGCAGCAGGTAAACCACCAATGCTAGGATACTCACAGTTAATCCCTAAAGCTTTTACTTGATCTCGAATATGTTCGGCAATGTCCATTGCAACAGTAATCTCTACTTGAGCAAGAATGGCGAATTCTTCACCACCGTAACGAGCCACTAACACTCTACTGCTTTCTTCTCTAAAATCTCCTCTCTGGGAAATCACAAAAGCACTAGCAGTAGAAGAAATCATGCTCTTACTGTATGAAAAACTGCTATTATTTGGTGAGTGCTTGATGCAGTTACAGATAGTATTAGCGATTTGCCGTAAACACTCATCTCCTGCCGAATTACCGTAAGTTTTATTATAAATTTTAAAATAGTCAATATCGCACAAAATCAGTGATATGGGAGTGCTTTGACGAGCGGATCTTTGCCACTCAATTTGTAGGTAGGTTTGAAAGTAGCGGCGATTAACTAATTGAGTTAGTTCATCTAAGCTAGAGAGGACAAGCAACTGTTGATTTTCTTGTTTCAACCGTTCAACATGACTATTGTTGAAATGCTCACTTTTTTTCAGATATTGTCGGAAATATAAACGATATAATTCACACGCAGGAGTACTGCGTAGGCGTAGCCCGTCGTAGACATCGCCTTCTAAATTAATTAACCCTATACTCTGTAATTTATATGCCAATGCTGGCTCTAATTTCACATAACTTGTAGTATTAATCACTTCATAAAAAGCATTTCCCAATTCTGGCTCATCTCGTAGTGCTAACACATACTGCTTTAAATAATCGTGATAAATTCCGGCTTCTGTGGTTGCTTGTTGCAATAACTGTCCTAAATCCCGTTGTAATCCACCTTTACCCACAAAGTGATACAGTGCCAATCGAACTAAATAAGGATTTCCTCCCACCATTGCCATCAAACTGTCGGCATCTTTACCATCTGTCCAATCCAAGCCGTGACGTTGGGCTAAATCCTGCACCTGCTCTTTGGTAAAGGGAGGTAAATTAATTGTTAAACCAATATTAAACGGCGATTGAGTCAGTTTTATAGGAATCAGAATTTCCGTTGAATAAACCAAAACCAGACGCAGCTTTTGCCAAATTTCTACCCTTTTGGCTTGTTCATGCCACGATCGCACTAATGGTAGCAATTCTTCAGCAATTTCCTGATACTCAAACACCCAATCCACTTCATTTAATACCAAAACAAGGGGACTTGAGAGCGCAGGCAATAAATATTGTTGGAAATAGATAGAGCAGCTGACTTTGCTACCCATATCTTCATGCCAATAATCATTGAGTTTTGGTTCTAGCTGTAACTCCCGACTGACGTTGGCACATAACCAGCGCAAAAATTTATCCAAACTGGCAAAAACTGCTTTATCTGCTTGCTGAAAGTCCAAAGTTACGGTGTGAAAGCCTTGTTTCTTAGCGCGTGCAAGTAACCGGAGAATCAGAGAGCTTTTCCCCATCTTCTTGGGTGCTTTGATGCAAATGACACTCCCCGGTTCAACTATTTCTGCGTAAGCAAGTTCTTCAATTGGCGGGCGAGAGATGTAAAATCTGGAATTAAGGGATACTGGCCCACTAGGAAATTCTAAGGATATCGCCGTAGCTGCTCGGTTGAATTCTTTAACTAACTGCTGATGTGCTTTGCTAAGACGATGATTTTCTAGAGTCTGGCGGAAATTGGACTTATTTATCGGTTCTTTGCATAAAGAGCTTAATAATTGCCATAAATGAGCAGCAATTTTCTTGACACGTTCTTCGCCGTAGTCAGCTTCACAGGCTATATTGGCATAGGTTTTTCCTTCCCACGAAGAACGCAATATCAACTCTTGGAGTGTCGTTAAACTGGTTGCTTGACTGGCTTTTAGTAGCAATACTATTTCATCTATAGTCATTACTCATTAACTCTAATTCAGCATGACGTTTTCTCACACCATTAAACTTTGCAACTCAATCTACCCTGCTTTGTATAGATAGCAGCCAGTCTTGGTCAAAAAAGCTACAGATAAACCTTGGCAATTTTTTGTATCCTCAAAAATTTGACGTGACTTAATCATAGAATTTTTTTTACCAAAATTTCCGAGTTTTTAGGTAATTTTATGTGATTTGAACTACTTTTTTTCGACATATCTTAGAATGTAGATGCACACAATGTAGCTATTTTTTTTCTAAAAAATTGCCATTGCGATCGCAACACAGGTTACATTCGTCTGTTTACCTTTTTCTAAATTCCATCCCAGTTGATGATATGGGCTGATATATCTCTGAACCTAAGTTACAGCCCAATAAAACCAAGTAGACGATTTGTCCATAACTGGATCGTCAGGGTGCTAAGACAGCGTAGAGAGAGAGCTACAGGATATCTTCCTCATCGTACCAGCAGCTATGCATATCGAAGAACCCACTACCCATGAACCGGAAGTTCCATTTTCAGTACAAGATTCCCCAAGTTTGCCAGAACCAGAAGACTTATCTCAAGAAAATTTAGATGCTTGTCAATACTCACAAGCCGCCTTACAAATGGCATTAATCGCCAGTGGCTTGGGGTTGTGGGATTGGAATCTCATAACTGACAAAACCTATTATGATCCTCAGTGGAAGCACATTCTGGGATATGAAGTAGACGAAATCGACAACGATTATAAATCCTTTGAGCAACTTATACATCCACAAGATTTACCCAGAATTCGCCAGGTATTGCACGATTATCTCCAAGGATGCACACCAGTGTTTGAAGTCGAATTCAGAATGTTGACCAAATCCGGGGAGTGGAAGTGGATTCTGACTTGTGGCAAAGTATTTCAGTGGGATAAATTCGGGAAACCAGTGCGGATGGCGGGGACGCACAAGGATATTACTCAGGATAAAGCGATGTCTACGACGGGCTGCGCCTACGCTACTCAACAATACCAACAATTTGAACAACTCCAAAGAGAAATTGCCCAACGCCAATCTACCGAAGACCAAATTAGGGAAAAATCACAGCAGCTAGAAACTACCCTTGATGAACTCAAATATACCCAAAAGCAGTTATTGCAAAACCAGAAAATGGCTAATCTCGGTCAACTGGTGGCGGATATGGCTAACGAAATTAACAACCCGGTTAGCTTCATCTACGGCAATCTCCATCCCGCCAGTCAATACGCTGAAGACTTAATCAGAATCATAGAACTTTACCAACATCACTATCCCACACCCAGCCCAGTCATTGCCTTACATCTGCAACGCCTCGACCTTAGTTTTGTGAAAACAGACTTTTTAAAATTGTTGTGGTCAATGCGAGCCGGCTCTGAGCGCGTCAAAGAAATTGTTTTCGCCTTGCAGAATTTTTCAAGCTCCGATGAAGGTCAAATGAAAAAGGTTGACCTACATAAAGGAATTGATAGTGTTCTGAGAATTTTGCAGCATCGTCTGAAAGAAAAACCTGATAGAGCCGGGATTGAAGTAATTAAAACCTTTGGTGAATTACCCTTAATCGAATGTTACCCTGGTGAGCTAAATCAGGTATTTATGAATATCTTAACTAATGCTATTGATGCCTTAGAAGAGAGGATGAAACATGATTATTCTTTTACTCCCAAAATTTTGATTAATACAGAAATTGTTAGCAGTCATTTATCATTGGTCAATAGTAATGAGCCTTGGGTAAATGATAAACGACTAGGAAAAAAACACAAAGTTATAATTCGCATTTTTGACAATGGCAAAGGCATACTTCCCCATATTCAAAGACATATATTTGAACCATTTTTTACAACAAAACCAGTAGGTAAAGGTCAAGGGCTAGGGCTATCAATTAGTCGGCAAATTATAGTTGAAAAACATCAAGGTAAACTGAAGTGTAATTCTCAATTAGGTCAAGGTACAGAGTTGGTCATTGAAATGAATACAACAGCAAGACACTATGCCGCTATGAGAAAACACGCCAGCTTTTAGGTAATATTTAAGAAATCCATAAACACGAGCGTTGCCAACAGCATCGGTTGTTCATTTTACCCCATTACCATGATGCGCCAAGGCTGCCATTCCATATTCTGAAGCACGTAACTCCTGATCAGAGATTTGTGGCTCCTTGGTATAGACCGAACTCAGTAAGATATTCAGAACTCCACTTTCTTCAGCTTGACTAACAGCGCGATGTGTAATCAATTCACCTACATTCAGAATCACGTTGTCTTCTGGGTCAAGAATGACACGGGTAACTGGACGACCCAGAGCTTGTTCAATCCGTTGCTTCTTCATTGCCCGTGTGCCGCGTCCTTGTAAGTTTTCTGCCTTCGCTTTCAAGGCTTGCCAAAAAGTGTTGAGATTCTCTTGAGCAATACTTGCCCCGTCGCGCAGTTGAACTTTGTTTTCCAACCATCTGTCACTTGCGGTAGAACCGACTGCGGTTGCCAGAGTAAGACCGACAGCGTTCAGCAATTCTGCTTCTTTACCGTAAGTTTGGGCCCGATCCAGAAGGGATTCCGTCACAATCTGCCCAGATGCCGCAATAATTAAGCCATCGTTGGCACGCACTGTTTGTACGACTCTACGCCCTCTTGCCTGCTGGATCGCCACATGTCCTACTAGCGAATCAACCGAGTGACGCAGATTAGCGGCGCTACTGTGAGTCAGGCTCCCAATTCGATTGTTAGTAGATTCTGTTGCTGCTTGCAAATTGCGACTGATATTGACAGTCAGGCTGCCACCCGTAGCTCGATAGAGTTCATCAAGGATACCCATGCGATCGGCCGCTTCTGCATCGACTAGCGTCACTTCCTGCCCCTGTAGTAGCAGTACATTCCCGTCTGGAGTCAGCACATCCCGCTCAACATGCTTGCCAATCACATATACCTTTTGCTCGGCAGGATCAACCAAATTGTTTGTTAGGGAAGCAGTTACATCTCGATTGAGGTCTTGCAGTTTGCTACTAGTAGCATCAGTTGCAGCTTGTAATTGTTCACCTACATTCTGGCTCGCTTCCTGTAGCCCACGGTTCACACTCTCTACCGAGCTTTGCAGCTGCTGATTCACGGTTTGAGCTGCTGTTTGCAGTCTGCTATTAGTAGTCTCAGCCGATTCCTGTAATCTATCTCCAGTTGCCTGAACAACTCCTCGGATACCACCCACCTGTTCTTCCATCATTTGAGAGGTTTCTGGAGGTACAAAGGCAACATCATAACCAATTTTCAGGGCTTCACGAGCAGGAACGAACGATCGCCCCGAGTAAGCATCGGCAAATACACCACCAGAAACTTCGTATCCTTCCACCAGTCCACTATGCTCATCGAAGAACAAATCGACCAATCCACCGAGGTCAAGTCCCTCAGTAGTCAGAATTCTCTTTTTTCTCAACACAATATTTTGGTGCAGAATCTCTTTAATTGCAGGGACACGATGTGCTTTAACAACAGATTTTTTCGAGTTAACTACAATCGCATCTAACCCAATCGCTTGCACTTCTTCCAGAGGAATCACTTTTGCATCTCGAAACAGTCCTTTTTCTGCAACGAGAAAACCCAAAAGTTGATTGCGTTTTTGATCAAAAATTAAATCTATAATTCGGACAACTTTCTCGCCTGTGTCGTAGGTGACGACAACTTTATCTATAAGATCACTACCTTTACGCATTTATCTATCCCTCCTATATTGATTTTCTTGTTCAATCACTTGTTCGTTAGTTGCTTGACCTTTAAGCTGAAAATATCGTCCCTCTCTACCAAAACCGGGAACGATATCAATCATGCCAAAGTATTCGAGCAATACCCCAAATATGGCAGCAAGGATGATTAAAACAGTTATATTTGCTCCAGTATTAGAGCGTTTTCCTATGAGTCTAGGCATTGTATTTCATTATTTATTGTTGTTTTTTCTTATTGCAAACATTGCTGCAAATGTTATACAAGAAATTTATATCATTAAATGTAGTTAATATATTTAATTATTGATGTATACATTACTTTAGATACTCTTTTGGAATCAAAAGATCCAAAGGACATCTTTCCAAAGATAGATTTTTTAGTTACTTCTTATCAATCTCTTATATATATTGGAAAGAAATATTTTTATTAGCCTCAATACCATTGAATAACTTAAAAGATAATGTCATTCTTCTATTTGGGATTCGTCTCGCTGAGTTATACTGAGCGCATCTCAAAGTTAGGGTTAGGGTAGTACAAACATCAGAGTAAGTAATGTTCATCTTTAACCTCATAAATGAGAGTAATGCACACGCTATCCTAAGTTGGCGATACGAGCCGCTCTATGATTTATATAACTACTCAGAGCCAGAAGCTAATCTACTACAACATATTCTGCACCCCCAGAACACCTTTTACAGTATTCTGGATGAGAATGGCGAGTTGGTAGCTTACTGTTCTTTTGGACAAGATGGACAGGTCACTGGTGGTGATTACCATGAGCAGGCGTTGGATATTGGTATGGGGATTCGCCCTGACTTGACCGGACGAGGAAAAGGCGCTGAGTATGCCAATGCCGTATTGGAATTTGCAGACAGTTTATTTCAGCCAAAAGCTTTTCGGGTGACAATCGCAGCATTCAACAAGCGTGCGATACGGGTGTGGCAGAAATTGGGATTCAAGCATCAGCAATCCTTTGAGCGAGGAAGTGATGAAATGCAATTTATCCTGTTGTTACGAGTAGACTACTGTAACAGCAATCGGTAAACGACGTTAGTCACACTTAAATTGACAGTTAAATACAACAGCAGTGAATATCTTTACCAGAATACTGAATCATAAAATGGGAAAATAAGGGTGAGCAATACCACCCTCGAATTTGCAGAGGTATTTATCCAAGACTGATACTTGTGTCCGGTTAGACACAACAAATAATTAAAGTCTCTCTTAGCTATGCCCAATTCCCATTGCCCCATACCCAATTTTTAGGATAGATAAGCAGCAAATTTTTTCAGTCAAAATCTATGACTTCCACCGTTCCCTCTCAAACTCGAAAGCCACCCACTCAAGCAATAGGAGCCAAAATTTTCCACTGGTGTAACATCATTAGTCTGTTTATCATGCTCACCAGTGGACTACAAATTTACAACGCCAACCCTGTTTTTGGTGGACGTGCAGGTTTGCACATTCCTCCGATATTTACTTTAGGAGGTTGGCTTGCAGGAGGTAGACACTGGCATTTTGCAGCAATGTGGCTATTCTCCCTAAATCTCTTGTGGTATGGAATTTACATTTTAATTACCCGGCGTTGGCGACATCGGTTTGTCGGTGCTAATGACTTCAAAGCATTACAAAAAACTCAAAATTCTAAGCGTTTAATTTATGCTTGGCATCGGATTGCATATACAGCAATTATTCCTATTTTGCTGCTGGCGTTATTTACAGGAATAGGAATGTATAAACCTGCTCAGTTTCCCTGGATAGTGGATTTGTTTGGCAGTTGGCAAGCATTGCGAATCGTTCACTTTGCCTCAGTGCCGCTGGTTATCTTATTTGCAGTGATTCACTCTCGATTAGTGGAGAAAGCTGGAGGCACTCAACTAACAGAATCAATGTTTTAGTAAAAAAACTCTGGTCATGGAGATAGATAGACGCGGCTACTAATAACCAATGACCAATGACAAATGACTAATGACCAATGACCAATAACAAATGACTAATGACTCTTTCATCTCGTTCCTAGCTTCTAGGCTGGGAATGTATTGAAAAGAGGCTCTGCCTCAATTCAAGCTACCGGAGGCGGAGCCTCCCAGAATGGGTTCCCAGCCTCCAGGCTGGGAACCAGTCAGAGAGGCTCCGCCTCCAGTAGCTT
>NZ_JBDNJQ010000020.1:0-66649 GCF_051172895.1 Nostoc sp. CALU 1950
TTAGAGTTAGTGTAACTAGATATGTAAAGTTTTGTATTAGGATTCAACATTTCTGCCGTTATTTATATCTATTTTCTGTTTTGTCACACTAGCAAGGACTAGCATTTACCTACTCGTTCCTGTTAGCTTTTTTCATAGTTTGAGCATAACATCTATACTTCAACATGTAAAAGTTGTTTCTTGACAGGCTCTAAGCTGCTCTTAAATTAACATGAATTCGACGGCTCATATAGTATCTGCCTAATTAGCTGAATAAAAAGACCTCTCCCTGGTTTTACTACGCAAAACCGTCCCTCTCTGACTCGGAGAGGGACAGACTTGAACTTTAGTTCAAGGCAGGGAGAGGTTTGTCGAACCCGCGTCCAAATAGCCGTTTTACGGAGTAGAATATACTCCCAGATGCTCACGAATTTCACTCACTGGTACATCCCAAAGTTGATCCCATTTTTGCCCGATAAACTTGCCTGGAGTATGAGAACCCACCTTGTAGCCACGAGATATTTCTGTCATTAAATCCTTAAATTTAGTCGGTTGATAAAGGCTAATTATTACCATACTCAAACTTAAAAGCATGACGCTGATAGGTATTGGAGTCTGAGCTAAGAAAAAAGCTTGTAGACCAATTTCACCAACTAGATCGGTGTCAAATCCAGCAACTACATGATATATGTCATGAGTGGATCTCCAAAGCATTTTGAGATAGGAAATGTCATCAACAACAGGAACTTTTTTGTAAAAATAGGGATCGAATCCTCTGGCTTTCATTCCTCTGGCATAAACATTACCTAAAGTCCCTTCTGGGAGTTTGGCTAAATCATCTAAATTGAAAGGGGCCGGTAGCCAGCGTTCTGTAAATAATGCCTTGACTTCAGGGATTTTTTTTAGTTCATCAACAGCTAGCTGTGCCATTTGTGTTTGGTCGAGTGCGTCCTCGAAGTCAAATACTCTATCAGTATTACCATCTCCAATTTTTTGGGCACTAGATGCTAGAAATTGAATGTAAGCAAGGAGGCCTTTATCGTTGTTGTAAGTAATTATATTGTCCATAGCGATTATCTACTTGGAGATATAATTTGGCTAATTTAAATCTGAGTCTTCAATTTTGGAATATAGTTATCCCGTTTTTCATGAATCTTTAGAGGTATTTAGTGAAAGTTTTTGCTAGAAATATGTTTAAGTAAAAACACTATCTCAAAGAAGAGATGAATGATCAAAAAATGGAGCAGCACACTAAGCTAAAAATCAAGAGCTTCCTGTTAGCTGCCATTACACTATCTCTAGGTATGTGGGATCTCAGCTTTAATTTGGGTGCTTTTAAAGTTATTTTCTCTGAGAAAATCTTCTTGATTTGGGTAGCTTCATCAGCAACTCTCCTAGCGTGCCTTTTACTTCCACGCAACCGTTCACCAATTAGATGGCCAGGATTACTGCTGATGAGTATCCCTACATTGTGGTTTATCCTGCCTTTTGTGCCTTTCCATGACATTTCTACGACGGGTGCTTTGCGAAAAATAGTTAGTCTCGGCTTAGGAATTGTTGTTTATCTGATTTGCCTACCCTATACTCTCTACATGGTTTTTGCGATTATTAATGAAGATATTGTTCAGCTTTCTCAAAATCTGATTATAAAATTGATTGCGGTCACTTTAATTATTGGCTGTATCGGATATTTCGTTGGTAGTCATAACTATCTTTTTTTATCATGTTTTGACTTTAAAGTGAGTGGCAATGATTTGCCAACAAATTGTCTACAAGAAGGACATAAACCATTACGAAAATTTCGATGAAAATTAGAATGTAGATATTTTGTAATTCCAGGGGCAAAGCATTTTGGTAAAACCAAAGCTTTGCCCAAATGCTGGTGTTAGCTTACGCCAAAATCACCATTCCCGAAGGAGGTAAATCAATTCGCACAGTTGCGCGACGGTCATTATGATGCTGTACAGCTATAGTTTGGTCGCGGGGTGGGTGACGTAAATATGAATCGCTCCAATCGCTTTTGTATAAAAAGGTCATAGTCGATTCTGGAGGATGCATGTAAGTATCTACTGTCACTTCTGCACCGCGATTTTCTAAG
This sequence comes from Nostoc sp. CALU 1950, assembly GCF_051172895.1. Taxonomy (NCBI): domain Bacteria; kingdom Bacillati; phylum Cyanobacteriota; class Cyanophyceae; order Nostocales; family Nostocaceae; genus Nostoc; species Nostoc sp. CALU 1950. The sequence continues at coordinate 2,078 of NZ_JBDNJQ010000020.1, forward strand.
CCGTTGGTATTCAGCACCATCAACACTTCTGTGTCAAATAAAGTCTGTGACCAAGCAACTAATTCGCCTTGTCCGGGAATTGAGAACGGGGAATTACAAAAGGATGTTTCGCGTAGGTAGTGATGTCCACGGCGCAATGCTTTGCCAATTTTATCGTGACTGTTGCGGATACGTGCGATCGCAGCTATCCGCAAATAGGTAGGATGGTCGATATCGAAAAAATGACAGTCTGCTGTTTGAAATGCGCCAAAAGCACCGCCAAACATTGCTTCTTTGATGTATCTATCTTCCGCAACCCTACCACCTTCTATGCTGGAATCGTGATAGCCTTCATTCCCATCAAAAGCCTGTTCTGTCCCATAATAAATAGCAGGAATTCCTGGCATAGTTAATTGCACACCGACAGCATGAGCAACTTGCTCATAAAGATGAGGCACATTACTGTTTGCAGCAAATCGCTGCTTGTTAGTCCGGGATGACATCTCATCGTCATCCAAAATAGAGACATGATATGTGCCAATTTGGCGGTATTCTCCAGCAAGATTGTTTTCGCTATACAAATCGAAAAATTGCTTGGGATGTACTAACCCTTTTGCAAATGCAGCCAATTCATTAGGGGTCTGTGCGATGTCTAATACAGCACTAAGGTTGCGAGCAATAATGTCTATGTACGCACCAGCCATGCTACCGGAGGTTATTTCCCCAGTTAGTAAAAAGTTGTCTTTACCGATAGATTCGGCGTACTCACGGATAGCAGTGCAGAATTTACGAGAATCTTCTGGAGAAACGTGCTTGAGGGAATCTATCCGTAAGCCATCGCAATCAGAAAGAGCAATCCAATATTGATAAACTCTGGCTAAAGCTGCAATTACCTCATCTCTGTTGAACCAGTTATCAGCACTCTGGTTGTATGTTACATCTAAGATGACATACATCCTGCGATCGTGGGCAGCATCGATTAAATCTCTTAAATCTTGACGAGTGCCAAAGTGGGGGTCAACATCTAAAAATTCTTGAATGCGATCGCTGTGGTAAGCTTCTAAATCAGAATGTTGTCGCCAAGGTGGATTAATCCACAGCGTTGTTACTCCCAATCGTTGCAAGTAGTCTAATTTACTCTTAACTCCCCTAAGAGTACCACCAACAAACTTTGTCCCTGCTGCCATCCAGCCAGCTTTATCCTTAACCTGGAATTTTAAAGGATTGGTGTGGTCAAAAAGTTTCCTTTGATTTTCATTGTCGTCACTGAATCTATCTAATAGCAATTGGTACAAAAACTGGTCGCGCCAACTGATAGGACTTGGATAAACTCTCCCTCGTGGTTTCAGGTCTGTTTCGGAGAGTTGCTGGGGTGTCAATTCTTCAACTTTAGCCATGAGGATTTACGCACAGATAGGAAAATGGAAGTATGCATTTTAAATGTTATAAAAAGTACCTACAGTTTTCATGAACCCACAGAGGTATTTTGTAACTCAATTTTTTAATGATAGGTTTTAGTTTAAACGCCAAGAAAAGCGCAAATAGATGCAAAGTTTTTCCTATAAAGCGGACTGTCTATTTGTTAAAATTAGGCAAAATTATACAAGAATTTTCTAGTTGATATTCTGTTGAATTAATTTATTGAGAAATTATCTGGTAGAGATTATTAAACTGAGTTAATAGTGTAGGAGGAACAGCCGTAAAATGAATATAAAAGCTTCCTCTACCTGCCAGTTTTTCTAAAACTTTGGCATAGATATCTTCACTCACTTGGGTTGAATTTTTAGACGTGAAAAGATTAATTTTAATGTTAGTTAATTTAGGTGGTATTACATTGGGAATATCTACCTGTAATTCGGCTCCTTTTGTTGATAGTTTGACTAAACGCCCGGAAAAGACCGGATTCCCCATTTGCTTGTCATGCAAAATAGTGTATAAAAGCGGAATTTCTTGAGGAACAGGAAAAAATAGTTCTTCTTCTTTGGGCAAATAAAGATTGTATCGTCCACCCACACCATATACTTCATAAATGGTAATTTCTTGGCTCACACCTTTCGGCTGAACTTGCTTTTGTCCAATAATTCTGACGCTTGAACCGACTTCTTTAAAAGTCTGCTCGGAAATGAGAATTTGACCACCACTAGTATAGGATTCAATTCGATAGGTGAGATTTACTTGACTGCCGACAATTCCATATTTAGTCCGCTTCTCAGAACCAATATTGCCGACTATAACTTCACCTGTGTTAATCCCAATCCCCATTTCTAATGGTGGCCAACCGAGGGTTTTCATTTTTTCATTAACGCCACCCATTGCTAACTGCATGGCACAGGCACAGGTAACTGCTCTGAGGGCATCATCTTCTTTAGCGATCGGGGCACCAAATAAGACTAAAATACCATCTCCCATAAACTCATCAATTGTGCCTTGATAATGATTAATCACATCCGCCATGTATTCTAAATAGAGGTTAAGAATGTGAATAACTTCTTCTGGAGGAAAGCGTTCTGAGAGAGATGTGAAGCCTCGTAAGTCAGAGGTGAGGATAGTGATTTTGCGTCGTTCACCACCGAGTTTTAATCTTTCAGGGCTTTCTAACAAGTTAGCGACAACTGTATCGCTCAAATATCGTCCGAAAACTTGGCGAATTAATTCGTTTCTTTTTTCTAATTCCGTGTTGGCTTCTGCTAAATCTGTGGTTCGTTCTCTGACTCGATGCTCTAAACTTCTCGTGTTTTCTCGGAGTTTCCCAACAACAAGTGTCAATCCTGAGAGTCCTAAAACTGACATACCGCCTAACATGGCGAAGGTTCCTTGGAGACTTTGGTTGGTTTTGGTTACTAAATTATCGAGAGATTGAGAAATCTCCCAGGCTCCAGCAACATCTCCTACTTCCCAGTTTTTCTTTGGACTATTGATGTCTGTGTTATGACAAGTTACGCAACTTGGTTTCATAAGACTGGCTTGTGCATAGCGCAAAGTGGTGTTTCCATTTTGCTTCTCAAGACGATAGAATTTTTGACGAGGATTCTCTCTCAAGAAGTTGAGGGCATCGCGCTCAAATTCGTCTTTTGCTCCCCCTGTCGTGCGCCAAGGATATGGATAGTTACTGTACAGTCGTACAGACATTTCGGTATTTTTTTCACTAATTTGCTCGCCAAGCTCGATCGCAAAAGTTGAGGGTAAGGGGATTGCACCCTTGGTATTGAGGTAAGCGTGGGTAACGGTAACTCCAGGCACGAGTTTAGCTCGATCTGCGGCGGCGGCGCTATAGAGGTCAAAAGCTTGAGTCAATGATTGGACATTTAAGGCAGCATTTTGAACTGCTTGGGATTCAATCAAGCTCGATGAAAGCGCAGACATATTAGAAATTGCGATCGCGATCGCAGCACATAACATCAGCGTGAGTACAAGAGTAATTCTCTGTAATAGTAAGCGTAAAAGTGATTCCCAAATTCGACTAATTAATGACTGAACCATAAGCTTTATGTAAAGAAGTTGTAAAATAGTGCATATTATTTTTGCTATTATCTGATAAATAAATTATGACATTCTACTTATAGAATTTAAAGTTAATTTAACTTTTGCCGATCGCAGCAATGGATATTGATCAAGCACTCGCATTTACAGACTCTCTCGTTTTCGCCAAGTCAAGAATTCATTTGAGCGATCTGCAACAAGCTATGTTGCGTGAGTCTTGGTCTTTGGAACGCCAAAGTTACGATCGCATTGCCGATATTTATGGCTATTCCCCAACTTACTTAAAACATGATGTTGGCCCCAAGCTATGGAAACTCCTTTCAGAGGTGTTAGCAGAAAAAGTTAATAAAACAAGTTTTAGAACAGCAATTGAGCGGCGATTTCAAATAGAGAATGCGACGGCACAATCAATTCCAGACAAAGAGAATATATTTGATAATCTTGAAGGAAAAACGCGACAAAAATTCACTGAGAATCTGCTGATTACGGAAGTGAAAGCTTCGCATCAAGATTGGGGAGATGCAATCGATGTTGATTTTTTCTACGGAAGACAAGCAGAACTAGCTCAGTTACAACAGTGGATTTTGGTTGACCAGTGTCGGCTTGTGGCTTTGTTAGGAATGGGTGGAATGGGAAAGACTTCCTTATCTATCAAGCTGGCGCAACAATTACAGAGCGATTTTAAATGGGTTATTTGGCGAAGTCTGCGAAATGCGCCACCTGTACAAGAGATATTAACCGAGTTATTGAAATTATTATCCAATCAACAAGAAATTGATTATCCAGAAACCGTTGATGGCAAAATTTCGCGGCTGTTGCATTATTTGCGATCGCAGCGTTGTTTAGTAATTTTTGATAATGTTGAAACCATCTTACAACACAACGATAAATCTAAATCATCTTACATCGAAGGCTATGAAGCTTATGGCGAAATATTTAGACAAATTGGAGAAATTCGCCATCAAAGCTGTTTACTACTAACAAGTCGAGATCAGCCCCCAGAAGTTCGCCTCCTAGAAGGAGCAAGCTTACCCGTTAGGGCTTTTCATTTGGGTGGATTGCAGAAAACAGAAGCACAAGAACTTTTGCAGTTAAAGGGGAATTTCCAAGGTTCAAAAGAAGAATGGAATCGGCTAGTTGAAGGTTATGCAGGAAATCCTTTAGCATTGAAAATTATTGCGACTACGATTCAAAACTTGTTTGATGGCAGTCTTTCTGATTTTCTTAATCAGCAAACATTTGTTTTTGGAAATATTCGCAATCTAATTGAGCAGCAATTTGAGCGGCTTTCTGAATCTGAGAAAGCAGTGATTTATTGGTTGGCTATCTATCGTGATTCTGCTTCATTTTCAGAACTGCGATCGGATATTTTTCCCCCGATATCGCCACAGAAATTAATTGACGTTCTAGAATCGTTAGAGCAGCGCTCTCTAATTGAGAAAAACAAGCTGACACTGATTGCAAAACATCCGGCACAGTTTTCACTTCAGCCGATGGTGATGGAATATGTCATCGAGAAATTAGTTACTCAAGTTTGTCAAGAAATCCTGGCAGGTTTAGAAGCAAATGCTGAACAAAAAAATCTGCTGTTCAAAACTCATGCGTTACTCAGAGCTACTGCAAAAGATTATGTGCGAGAAACGCAAGTTCGTTTCATCCTGAAGCCGATTCTGGAACGCTTATTACTCGATCGCTTATTAATAGAAGTCAGCGAACAACTCGCAATTGAAAACCTACTTACTCAATGTTTAGCCAAACTACGAGGTACATCGTCACTTAAAAGTGGATATGCAGGCGGTAATATTTTAAATTTACTTTGTCAATTACAATCAACTTTAACTAACTACAATTTTTCAAATTTAACGATTTGGCAAGCCTATTTACAAAATGTAAATTTGCATAACGTTAATTTTGAAGATTCTGATTTGAGTCAGTGTGTTTTTGTTGAAACCTTTGGTATGGTGTTTGCTGGCATTGCTTTTAGCCCAGATGGAACATTGTTAGTGACGGGTGATGCAGAAGGTGGGCTTCGGATCTGGGAAGTTGCAACTGGGCAACTGGTTGTCAATTTTGCCGGACATCTGGGTTGGGTTTGGTCAGTTGCTTTTAGTCCAGATGGGCAATTATTAGCAAGTTGCAGTAGTGACAAAACGATTCGGCTGTGGGATGTCAACACTGGTAAATGTCTGAGAACATTGTCAGGACACACAAGTTCAATTTGGTCAGTTGCCTTTAGTGCCGATGGTCAAATCCTCGCTAGTGGAGGCGATGAACCAACAATCAGATTATGGAATGTCAACACTGGAGACTGTCATAAAATTTTGTCAGGTCATACTGATCGAATTCTCTCGGTTTCCTTTAGTCCAGATGGTCAAACCCTAGCAAGTGGTAGTGCAGATTTCACAATTCGACTTTGGAAAATTAGTGGAGAATGCGATCGCATTTTAGAAGGACATAGCGATCGCATTTGGTCACTTTCCTTTACTCCAGATGGGCAAACCTTAGCCAGTGGCAGTGCCGATTTCACGATTCGACTTTGGGAAGTTAGTACTGGAAACTGCTTCAATATATTACAAGAACATAGCGATCGCGTCCGCTCAGTAGCCTTTAGCCCCAATGCCCAAATGCTGGTCAGCGCCAGCGACGATAAAACAGTCAGAATTTGGGAAACTAGTACAGGGCAATGCCTGAATATCTTACCAGGACACACCAATTCGATATTTTCAGTTGCTTTTAACGCAGATTGTCGAACCATTGCCAGTGGTAGCACAGACCAAAGTGTAAAGCTATGGGATGTCAGTACAGGTAGATGCTTTAAAACCTTAAAAGGCTATAGTAATTCGGTATTTTCAGTTGCTTTTAATGTAGATGGTAAAACTCTCGCCAGTGGCAGCACAGACCAAACCGTGAGACTATGGGATGTCACTACAGGGACTTGCCTGAAAAAATTCACCGGGCATAGTGGCTGGGTAACTTCCGTAGCGTTTCACCCAGATGGAGATTTGCTAGCCAGTAGCAGCGCCGATCGCACCGTTCGCTTATGGTCAGTTAGCACAGGGCAATGTCTGCAAATTTTGAAAGGTCATGTAAATTGGGTGCAATCAGTTGCCTTTAGTCCCGATAGACAAATTTTAGCAAGCGGCAGTGACGACCGAACTATTCGCTTATGGTCTATCAGTACAGGAAAATGCCTCAATATATTGCAAGGTCATTCCAGTTGGATTTGGTGTGTTACCTTTAGCCCCAATGGTGAAATACTTGCTAGCAGTAGTGAAGACCAAACCATTCGCCTGTGGTCTATTTCCACTGGTGAATGTCTCCAAGTCTTAGAAGGACACAGTAGTAGAGTCCAGGCGATCGCTTTTAGTCCAGATGGGAAAATCCTCAGTAGCGCTAGTGAAGATGAAACAGTTCGCCTGTGGTCGGTTGATACAGGTGAATGTCTGAATATATTTCAGGGACATAGTAATAGTGTTTGGTCAGTCGCCTTTAGTCCAGAAGGTGATATTTTGGCAAGTAGCAGCTTAGATCAAACAGTGAGAATTTGGGATAGACATACAGGGGTTTGTCTGAAAGTGCTGCCTGTCATGCCTCATGCAATGCGATCGGCGATCGCATTTGGCAAATCTACAGAACATTATGCGATCGCTAGCGGCAGCCAAAACGGAACTATTCAGATTTGGGATGTCCAAACGGGTAAATGCTTGAAAATACTGAATCCTGACAGACCTTATCAAGGAACTAATATTACAGGCGTAACAGGAATCACGATAGCTCAAAAAGATGTTCTAAAAGCGTTAGGTGCCTTCGAGATTTAATTCAGGACTTACGCAAACAATAGTCATAACGGGGGACAATTCATTAATTGCCCCGTTTTGCTTGCCTGTAATGTTGTGAGGATTTGCTTTGGGGAATAAGGTATTGATATTGAGACGATTTTTAGTATCATTACTCAAAAATTACCCAAATCAATTCATGTAGTCACGAGCAAAGGTTTTATGCTTAACTTCAGAGCTTTTATCTTTGCTTTTACCTTATATAGGCACTTTTGTAATTAACAAGTTAGGTTATATAATCAATCTAATACATTTTACAAGTAAGTTATCAACACTACAGAAAACTATTTAAGTACATTAGGAGTCGTGCAAAGATAACTTCCCTTTTGAAAAAAATTAACCTTGATTACTAAGGGTTCAGCGATTAAAAAAGTAACTTTTTCTGTGGGGTTCCTTAGCAAAAATTTAAAATCATAACTTTGATTAAACCAGAAAGCTAAATTTTGTCAAAATGGCTTAAAGATTGATAAATTTTAAGCTTATTTTGTCATTCTCTGATTTTTGAAATCAATTCTTTAATTGCTTTAACCAACAGACTAAACTAATGCGCTCACTTTCTCCTGTGGATTTACCTACTTTAGAGCAGATAGTTGAATGTTCTCCTTTAACTGTATTACCTGATACCCCACTTATTGATGTTATTGCTCTAATGAATAGGGTAAACAGCAGTATAGTAGAGTCTAAGTTTGATTTTAGTAGTTGTGTTTTAGTAGTTGAAGAAACAACCTTAATCGGTATATTAACTCTACGGGATGTAATCCGCCTGACTGGGATGGGCAAAGATTTATCCAGTGTCAAAATCTCAGAGGTGATGACACAACCAGTCATCAGCCTGGGGTTGGCTCAGGCTCAAAATGCCCTCACAGCTTTATCTTTCATGCGTCAACATTGTATTCGCCATCTACCTGTAGTAAATGATCTTGGACAATTGGTAGGCTTAATTACCCAAGACAGAATTCGTCAGGTTATCCAACCACTTCACCTGTTGAAATTGCGATGTGTGACGGAAGTAATGGTAACTGAAGTTATTCATGCTCTCCCGACTACATCTGTGCTGGAATTGTCTCAAATCATGAGCGATCGCCAGATCAGTTGTGTGGTAATTGTCGCCGAACAGAAGACGAAATTGATCCCGGTAGGGATCATCACTGAAAAAGATATTATTAAATTCCATTTACAGGGGCTAGATATAGCCCAAACCCAGGCGCAAGATGTGATGAGTGCCCCTGTATTAAGCATCACTCCCACTGAATCTTTATGGACTGTTCACCAGTTGATGCAAGAGCGAAAGGTGCGGCGATTAACCGTAGTTGGAGAACAAAGCGAATTGCAAGGACTGGTGACACAAACTAATCTCCTGCAAGTGCTTGATCCCCTAGAAATAGACAGGGTAATTCAAGTTTTGCAAGCAAAAGTTGAGGAACAAACAGTTAAACTTAGGCAATGCAACCAGCAGTTAGAACAGGAAGTTAAACAACGCCGCCAAGCTCAACAAGAATTAGAGTTACGAGTGGCAGAGCGTACAGCTGAACTACTGCAAGCAAATGTACGTTTGAAACGGGAAATTGAGGAGCGCAAACAGACTGAAATAGCACTCCAGCAGCGTGAACATCAGTGGAAAGCTCTTTTTGATCATGCTCTTGATGCGATCGCTATTGCCGATGACCAGGGGCGCTATATAGAGGTCAATCCAGCAGCCTGTAAGCTGTTTGGTGTATCCAAGGAAGAACTGTTAGGTTCCACAATCGCGGATTTTGCAGCCCCCGAATTTGATTTTACCCAAGCTTGGCAAGAGTTCTACGAACAAGGACAAATGTTGGGTGAGTTTAACTTATATTGTCCCGATGGCACAGTGCGAGAAACTGAATTTGCGGCGGTTGCCAATTTTATACCACATCGTCATCTTGCAATACTGCGGGATGTGAGCGATCGCCAAGCCGCGCTACACGATCATAAACAAGCTGAGGAAACCCTCAGAGAAAGCGAGCAACGGTTACAACTGGCGCTTAGTGTTGGTAACATTGGCACTTGGGAATGGAATCTGAAAACCAATCAGGTTATCTGGTCTGAGAGTTTGTTTACTTTATTTGGTCTAACTCCTGATACCTTTGATGTCAGCTATGAAAATTTTTTAAATCTCATTGTCCATCCTGAAGACCGCGAATTGCTGCGTCAATCAGTTTTGCGAGCAATTGACCAGCAAGTACCCCATAATCTCGAATTCCGGTTTATTTACCCAGATGGCACAGTTGGTTGGTCAGTATGCAAGGGTCAAGTATTGTGTGATGACACCACCAATGAGCCACTCCAGATGATTGGGGTGAATATAGATATCACCGAGCGCAAACAAGCGGAACTTGAAATCCGTAAATTTGTTTCTCTGACCGATAACAGCACAGAATTTATCGGTATGTGCGATATGAATTTTGTGCCATTCTATTTGAACCCGGCGGGTATGCAACTAGTCGGGCTGAATGACACTCAGCAATATAGAGAAACGCCAGTCAGGGAATTTTTCTTTCCCGAAGATCAGGACTTTATCATCAATGAATTTTTACCGCGTGTTTTGCGTGAGGGACGGGCGGAAGTAGAAATTCGTTTCCGTCATTTCCAGACGGGAGAAGCATTATGGATGGTTTACAGCGTTTCTTGCGTCAAAGACATCAACGACCAGCTAATTGGTCTGGCAGCCGTCAGCCGCAATATTAGCGATCGCAAGCTGGCCGAACAAAAAATTGCTGAACAAGCGGCCTTAATTGATATTGCTACCGATGCCATTTTTGTCCGCGATTTAGAAAACCGTATTCTGTTCTGGAGTCGAGGTGCTGAAAACTTATACGGTTGGACAGCAGAAGAAAGCATAGGGAAATTAGCCCATGAACTTTTCCAGGTAGAATCCTTATCTCAAATGGAAGTTGGTGTAAAAACCACTCTCGAACAAGGTTCTTGGCAAGGGGAGTTAGAAAAAACCACCAAAACAGGGAGAAAAATTATCGTTGCTAGTCGGTGGACACTGGTACACAATCAATTCGGACAAAGCCAATCTATCCTATCAGTCAACACCGACATCACCGAGAAAAAACAACTAGAGCAACAATTTTACCGCGCTCAACGCTTGGAGAGTGTAGGAATTCTAGCCAGTGGCATTGCTCACGACCTCAACAACGTCTTTGCTCCCATAATCATGATTGCCCAATTGCTGCCTTTGAGATGCAAAAATGTGGATGCGCGGACTCAAGAACTGTTCAAAACACTAGAAAATAGCTCGCAGCGTGGAGCGAACTTAGTTAAACAAATTCTCGCCTTTACCCGTGGTACAGAAGGGAAGCGCATCTTGTTGCAACCTGGGCATTTGCTCCAAGAATTGGTCAAAGTCATCAAACAGACATTTCCTAAATCTATTGAAATTGTTAATGACATTCCCATAAACACATTATGGATGGTGCAAGCCGATCCCACCCAACTAGAACAGGTATTTATGAACTTGGCAGTTAATGCCCGTGACGCTATGCCCAATGACGGTATGCTCACAATTAATGCCGAAAACCGGATGATTGACGAAACAAACGCCCGAATGCACCTCGACGCGAAAGCCGGAGGCTACATCGTTGTTACCGTCTCAGATACAGGGACGGGAATCCCTCCAGAATTCTTAGAGCGCATATTTGATCCCTTTTTTACAACTAAAGAAGTTGGTAAAGGTACAGGGCTAGGACTGTCAACAGTTTTAGGTATCGTCAAAAACCACGGTGGTTTTGTGGAAGTATTAACTCAGGTAGGTAAAGGGACACAATTTCAGGTATTTTTGCCCAGAGGAGAAGGCAAAGCAACCGAGACAATAACAAAGGCAGAATTACCTGAAGGTAATGGCGAATTGATTTTAGTTGTTGATGATGAAGAGTTAGTAAAACAAACCAATCAGGAAACTTTAGAAGATTATAACTACAAAACCCTTGTAGCTAACGATGGCATCGAGGCGATCGCTTTGTATGCCCAGTATAAGGAACGAATTAGTGCAGTTTTGCTAGATATGTCCATGCCCAACATGGACGGATTAACAACTATTTCCATCCTGCGATCGCTCAACCCCAATATTAAGATTATTGCCACCAGTGGTTTACCCGCTAACGAGCAAAAGGCTATTGCCGTTGGTGCTGAGAAGTTTCTTTCTAAGCCTTACACCGCGACAGATTTATTGACTACTTTATCTGCTGTAATCGGGCATCCTGGGGAGCCTCAATCATAGGCAGATTACACTCAATTCTGACCACTGAATTTCGATTTACGCTGCCACTAATTCCGCTTTTTCCAGCAGCCATTGCAGTTCATCACCAATTAGCTGCTCTAATAGTTTCTCTAAAAATAATTTCGGATCAGCGCTGTTAATAAAATTAACGTGAATTCGACGGCTTATATAGTATCTGCCTAATTAGCTCAATCAAAAGACCACTAAGAGGTTCTACTACGCAAAACCGTCCCTCTCCGACTCGGAGAGGGACAGACTTGAACTTTAGTTCAAGACAGGGAGAGGTTCGTCGAACTCCCGTTAAAATTACTGGAATTTTGGCGTTGCTGAATCAAAGTAAGCTAATCGTCATTCATTTTTCCAGAATGATTCGCTTGTAGTAAGGGCTTCAGCCCTGCTTTTATGCAACTTAAATGAAGCTTGCGGGTACTGTGCGCCGGCAGCGCATCTGCACCATACCCAATAAATTGTCATTACAAGCGTAGCGAAGTAATCGCATAATCCCGTAGTTTTAGCGATTGCTTGTCTGCGACACGCACTTGCGTTCGTCGTTCCTCCTCTCTATGAGACGCATTCGCGAACGCAATGAAAGGCTTCCAGAGCGATCCAACTAGACGACGAAACCAAGTGTGAGGTGTAATTTCAAGACTTGTGTGTACACCGTAGCCTTTTAGGAGAGAGGTTTTCCAGATTCCGTGAAAAGGCATTAATTTTTTAGACAAATTCGACTTAATTATCTCCTTAATTTTCCATAACTTATCCTCATCGACGCGATCGAACTACAAACCTAAAGTAAAGGAGTCCTGAAAAACGAAAGGGTAAAGCACCCAAAAACAGGACATTTTCCAACTTAAAACGAGGCTTATCGCCTCATCGAAAACATTATTTTCAAGAATTAAGGAGAAACTCAAATGGGAACATACACTGGTGATAATTCTAACAACACTTTCATAGCTGACGATGACGGACAACCTTGGTTGCTCTCTGGAAAAGGAGGCGATGACTACCTAGCTGGTAAATCTCAGAACGACAGAATTTATGGTGATGAAGGTAATGACAACCTACTTGGTGGATCTGGTAACGACATCCTAGATGGTGGAACTGGCAACGATAACTTGTATGGTGGAACCGGCTTCGATAGCCTATATGGTGGAGATGGCAATGACGTAATAAGTGATACAGATGGTATCGTTGATGGTGGTGCTGGCACTGATACTCTAGTAGCCGATTACAGCCAATTGAGCAATGGGGCTGGAATTGATGTGGCATACCAAGGTCAAAATGCCATCTTCAGCCGCTTTACCGGGAATCCTGTACTCAACTACAGCAATATTGAGCGATTTGAAATTACAGGCACAAAATACGCAGATGTACTGCGTGGTGCTGCTGGTAATGACATCTTCAATGGTGGCGCTGGTGACGACGCGCTGACTGGCGGTGCTGGCTATGATACCCTCAACGGTGGCGACGGCAATGACAGAATCACTGACACAGATGGTATTGTTGATGGTGGTGCTGGCACTGATACTCTCGTTGCAGACTACAGCCAGTTGAACAATGGGGCTGGAATTGATGTGGCATACCTGGGTCAAAATGCCATCTTCAGCCGCTTTACCGGGAATCCTGTACTCAACTACAGCAATATTGAGCGATTTGAAATTACAGGCACACAATACACCGATATACTGCGTGGTACTGCTGGCAATGACATCCTCAATGGTGGCGCTGGTGATGACGTGCTGATTGGTGGTGCTGGCAATGATACCCTCAACGGTGGCGATGGCAATGACAGAATCACTGACACAGATGGTATTGTTAATGGTGGCGCTGGCACTGATACTTTAGTTGCAGACTACAGCCAGTTAAACAATGGTGCTGGTGTCGATGCCGGACTTAATGGGCAGAATGGCATCTTCAGTCGTCTAAATAATAGTAGTTTACTCAATTTCAGTAATATTGAGCGATTTGAACTTACTGGTTCACAATACGCCGATGTACTGCGTGGTGCTGCTGGCAATGACATTCTCAATGGTGGCGCTGGCGATGACGCGCTGACTGGCGGTGCCGGCTATGACACCCTCAACGGTGGCGATGGCAATGACAGAATCACTGATACAGATGGTATTGTTAATGGTGGTACTGGCACTGATACCCTAGTTGCAGACTACAGCCAGTTCAACAATGGGGCTGGTGTTGAAGTGGCATACCTGAATCAAAATGCCATCTTTAGCCGCTTTACTGGGAATCCCGTACTCAACTACAGCAATATTGAGCGATTTGAAATTACAGGCACACAATACACCGATGTATTGCGTGGTAATGCTGGCAATGATATCCTCAATGGCGGCGCTGGTGATGACGTGCTGATTGGCAGTGCTGGCTATGATACCCTCAACGGTGGCGATGGCAATGACAGAATCACTGACACAGATGGTATTGTTAATGGTGGCGCTGGCACTGATACTCTCGTTGCAGACTACAGCCAGTTGAACAATGGTGCTGGTGTCGATGCCGGACTTAATGGACAGAATGGCATCTTCAGTCGTCTAAATAATAGTAGTTTACTCAATTTCAGTAATATTGAGCGATTTGAACTCACTGGTTCACAATACGCCGATGTACTGCGTGGTGCTGCTGGCAATGACATTCTCAATGGTGGCGCTGGCGATGACGTGCTGATTGGCAGTGCTGGCTATGATACCCTCAACGGTGGCGATGGCAATGACAGAATCACTGACACAGATGGTATTGTTAATGGTGGCGCTGGCACTGATACTCTCGTTGCAGACTACAGCCAGTTGAACAATGGTGCTGGTGTCGAAGTTGCATACCTGAATCAAAATGCCATCTTCAGCCGCTTTACTGGAAATCCCGTACTCAACTACAGCAATATTGAGCGATTTGAAATTACAGGCACACAATACACCGATGTACTGCGTGGTAATGCTGGCAATGACATCCTCAATGGCGGCGCTGGTGATGACGTGCTGATTGGTGCTGCTGGCTATGATACCCTCAACGGTGGCGATGGCAATGACAGAATCACCGAAACAGATGGGATTGTTAATGGTGGTGCTGGCACTGATACTCTCGTTGCAGACTACAGCCAGTTGAACAATGGTACTCCTGTTGATGTGGGATACCTGGGTCAAAATGCGATCTTCAGCCGCTTCAGTGGCAATTCTGTACTCAGCTACAGCAATATTGAGCGATTTGAAATTACTGGTTCACAATACGCCGATGTACTGCGTGGTGCTGCTGGTAATGACATCTTCAATGGTGGCGCTGGCGATGACGCGTTGATTGGCGGTGCTGGCTATGATACCCTCAACGGTGGCGATGGCAATGACAGAATCACTGATACAGATGGTATTGTTAATGGTGGCGCTGGCACTGATACTCTAGTTGCAGACTACAGCCAGTTTAACAACGGTGCTGGTGTTGATGTAGCATACCAAGGTCAAAATGCCATCTTCAGCCGCTTTACTGGGAATCCCGTACTCAACTACAGCAATATTGAGCGATTTGAAATTACAGGCACACAATATGCCGATGTACTGCGTGGTACAACTGGCAATGACATCCTCAATGGCGGCGCTGGCAATGACATCCTTGTTGGCGGAGTTGGCAATGATATTCTCACTGGTGGTATTGGCGCAGACCAGTTTGTTTTCAATTCTAAGCTTGAAGGACTTGACGTTATCAAGGACTTCAGTCGAGTGGAAGGTGACAAGATTCAGATTTCTAAAATTGGATTTGGTATTACTGACTTCAGTGCTTTCAGCTACAATGACGCGACTGGTGCGTTGTTATTCCAAGGAACTCAATTTGCGACTCTTGAGAATAAGCCTAGTAATTTCGCGGTTAGTTTGGACATCCAGCTTATCTAGAATTTTGGAGAAATTAGTCTGACAAGTTCATAATTTAAAGCCGACAAACTTACACCCGGAACTGAAAATAATTTCCGGGTGTAATTTTTTCATTGTCAAGTCACTCATAACTGTAGGGTAAGTATGGTGCGATCGTTATTAGTTAAACATGATAATCAAGTTAATTAATCTACTACTTTTTCAGTTACCCATTTATACCAATTATCTAACCCTACACCAGTAGTTGCAGAAACCTGAAAAATCTGAATTTGGGGATTCACCTGCACAGCATATTCTATGCATCTTTGCACATCAAAATTTACATAAGGCAACAAATCAATTTTCGTGAGAATCATTACATCACTAGCACGAAATATATGCGGGTATTTTATCGGCTTATCTTCTCCTTCTGTGACGGAGAGAATCACAACTTTTGCCTGTTCTCCTAAATCAAATAAGGCTGGACAAACCAAATTTCCGACATTTTCAATCATCACAACTGAATTTAGTGGCGGATTCAGTTGTTGTAAACCTCTGTCTATCATGGATGCATCTAAATGACAGCCTGTTCCAGTATTGATTTGGATGACTTTAGAACCTGTTTCTTTAATTTTTTTGGCATCATTAGCAGTTTCTTGGTCGCCTTCAATGACACTAATAGATAATTGATGCTTTAAATCATTGATAGTGCGAGTTAAAAGAGTTGTTTTCCCAGCACCGGGAGAACTCATTAAATTTAAAGCGAGAATATTTCGACCTTTAAACCATCCCCGATTTTGGGCAGCTAGCAGGTTATTTTTTGCTAATATATCTTGTTCTAAAGATATCGTTGTGTTATGTATTTTGGCGTGAATTTGAGGCGCTTCTATATGAGTATCGTGATTGTGAGAATGAGTGATGACAGTTCCATCTGGTAAAGTGTGAGTATGATTATGTTCCGCTTTATCCGTTTCTAAATTTGTAATTTTTATTTCGCCATCATCAGAACAGCCGCAAGTTACACACATAATTCCTCTATTTCTATTTCTTTAATTTTAAGTTCTTCACCAGTAATCAAATCTAATTGCACGCTTCCACAGCTACAGATACCAAACGGTTTATCTAAATAAATTTCTGCACCGCATTGGCGACATCGCCCTAAGCCGGAAATTTCCAAAATTTCTAATGTTGCCCCTTCTAAAACTGTGCCTTGGGTACAAATATCAAAACAAAATCGGATAGCATCGGGCATAATGGCTGAAAGTTTGCCGATTTCTAATAAAACTCGTTGAACTTTTGCGCCTTTGGCATTTTCAGTCACAATTGCCACAATATTTTGGGTAATTCCAAATTCGTGCATACTATAAAATCTATTAAAGATTAACAAATTCGTGGCAATTGGTCGCCTACTAACATATCAACAATTCTTTCAGCACCAAAAACTGTTTTTAACAATACGATACCTGGGGGTGAAGAAAGAACTTCGCCAATAATACAAGCATCTTTCCCTGCTGGGTGAGATTTCATAGCTGATAAAACGTTGTTAGCATTCTCTTTTGGAACCACTACAACTAACTTACCTTCATTAGCTAAATATAATGGGTCTAAACCGAGAATTTCGCAAACTCCATTTACTTCTTCACGCACTGGAATAGATTCTTCAAAAAGACGAATTCCCACATCGGAACTGAGGGCAAATTCATTTAATACTGTAGCTAAACCACCGCGTGTAGCATCTCGCATAGCATGAACTTGTGGACATACATGGAGAATAGTTTCTACTAAACTATGCAACGGCTGACAATCACTTTCAATATTAGTTTCTAAGGCTAATTCGCCACGGGCAATTAAAATTGCTGTCCCATGATTGCCTATTTCACCGTTAATTATTACGGCATCTCCAGGTTTAATATTGTGGGCGGAAATGTTAACTCCTCGCGGAATGATACCAATACCAGCAGTATTAATAAAGAGTTTATCGGCTACACCACGATGTACAACTTTTGTGTCACCAGTGACAATTTGAATACCAGCTTTTTCTGCGGCTGCTTTCATACTGGTTGCGACACGGCGTAAGATTTCTACAGGTAATCCTTCTTCTAAAATTACACTGCAAGTTAGGTATAAAGGTTTAGCACCACTGACAGCTAAATCATTAACTGTACCGTTTACGGCTAATTCTCCTATATCACTACCGGGGAAAAATAACGGGTCTACAACATAAGAATCTGTTGTAAATGCGAGTCTGTCTCCATGTTGGAGGAGAGGGATTAGGTTGAAGCTGGCTTGGTCTTCTAATTGTGAAAGAATTGGATTATCAAAGTTGCTGATAAAGATATCATCTATTAAATCGCGCATGGCTTTACCACCGCTACCATGTGCGAGAGTTATATGAGTATCTTGCACTTTTCCTTGGCGACGGCGGACTTGTTCTATTTTTTGGAATAGGGGATTTTGGATTGGGTTTGTGGGGGAAATATTCATATTAAATTTTTTTTAACGCAAAGGGACGCAGAGGGAAGCGCAGAGGTACGCAGAGTATTTAGTCTGAGGAGAAGCCGCAGGCGGGGAGAGGTTCTTGAGTTATTTTTGCTTTTTGGGTGATTGTTCTTTTGGCGATGGTGGAGAGTCGCCCGTATTTGTAATAGGCTGCACAAGCGCCTTCGGAAGATACCATACAAGTACCGATTGGTGTTTCTGGTGTGCAAGCTGTACCGAATACTTTGCACTCCCAAGGCTTTAAGACTCCTTTGAGGATTTCTCCACATTTACAGGCTTTATGGTCGGCGACTTTGAGATTAGGAATGGTAAATTTAAGTTCGGCATCAAATTGGGCATATTCAGGTTTAATTTTTAATCCTGAATAAGGAATGTCACCTAATCCGCGCCAATCAAAACTATCTCGCACCGCGAAAACTTTGTTTATGGCTTGTAGGGCTACTGTATTTCCAGATTTTTGGACAATTCGGTTATATTGATTTTCAACTTCACAACGATTTTCTGTTAGCTGTTGCAATAGCATCCAAATTGATTGCAGAATATCTAAGGGTTCAAATCCTGAGACGACAATTGGCTTATTATATTGTTGGGAAATAAATTGGTATGGGTCACTGCCGATTACCATACTGACATGACCAGGCCCAACAAATCCATCTAGTTGCAAGTCGGGATTATCTAATAGTGCTTTGAGGGCGGGAATCACGAGGACGTGATTGGAAAACATACTAAAGTTAGGAATTTTTTCGGCTGCTGCTTGCAGAATGGTGAAGGCGGTACTGGGGGCTGTGGTTTCAAAGCCTAATGCGAAGAAAACTACTTCTTTGTCGGGGTTATCTCTGGCAATTTGCAGGCTGTCTAAGGGAGAGTACACCATACGGATGTCTGCGCCTTGTGCCCTGGCTTGCAGTAAACTCGTTTTGGAACCGGGAACTCGCATCGCATCGCCAAAGGTGGCAAAAATGACGTTATGATTTTGGGAGATTGCGATCGCATCATCTAATCTCCCTTTTGGCATAACGCATACTGGACAACCAGGCCCATGAATTAGTTCAATGGTTTGGGGTAAAATTTCTTCGATACCATATTTAAATATAGAGTGGGTATGTCCGCCACATACTTCCATGATTTTGATGGGTTTTTCTAGCTGGTGGCTTAATTTGGTGATTTCGCGGAGTATGGCTTCAGCTTTTTCAGGTTCGCGGAATTCGTCAACATATTTCATAAGGATTGGGGAATAGTTAATTTCGCTTTATGTGGTAGGGAATTTTTTAACGAACCGCAAAGGACGCAAAGAGCGCGAAGGAAGGAAGAGAGGAAGAAAGAAAGATGTTTGAAACTATTATTTAAGTACTAATCCCTGCTTGTGCTGCTGCTAATTCTTCAAAGAGTTGTAATGTTTCTGCTGCTTCTTGTTCGTTAATTCGATTCATAGCAAAGCCAACATGAACCAACACCCAATCGCCAATACAAGCTTCGGGGGGATGTTGTTCATCTACGATACAAGCAATATTTACTTCGCGCTTCACACCACCAATGTTAACTAGTGCTAATTTATGGTTAACGTTGGTAATTTCTATAATTTGTCCGGGGATTCCTAAACACATTTTTTTATTTTGAAGATAAACTAACCGCAGAGGCGCGGAGAACACAGAGAGAATTATTTGTGAGTTTTTTCAAAAATCAAGACTCATGTATTAATTGGGCGGCTGTAATAACTGCTTGTCCTAAAGATAATCCGCCGTCATTAGCTGGAACTAAGCTATGAGTTAGTACTTTTATCCCCAATGTTTGTAAATGTTTGGTAACTTGCTGTAACAATATACAATTTTGAAATACTCCTCCTGTTAAAGCTACCTGATTAATCAGATTTTCTTCACAAAGATGCTTAACCATTTCCACAATCGCATTAGCTAAACCTTTGTGAAATTTGGCAGCTATAACTGCTTGGGGAATCTGCTGTTGCAAGTCATAAAGTAAGGCTTGCCACATTGGGCGTGAGTCTATACAGTAAATACTATCTGAAAAGCCAAAACTAAAAGGATATATTAGCGTTTCTTTATCATTATTTAAGCTGCTAACATCTACTATAGCTTCCATTGCGATCGCAGCTTGTCCTTCATAGCTACATTCATCTCTATAAATACCGATAGCCGCCGCCACTGCATCGAACAATCGCCCCACTGAGGAAGCTGGAGGAGAGTTAATTCCTTTCTCTATCAGTTGATTGAGTAGTTTGAGTGGTTTTTTTTTCAAAAATTGAACTATTTCTAAATCAGTATATTTTTGTTCGCAATCATCCCAAAGGTTAGCCGCTACTAATTGGGCGTAGGTATTACGCCAAGGCTGATAAATTGCTTGTTCACCACCAACCATTGCTACTGGTTTAAATGTTGCTAGGCGCTGAAATTTTCGATAATCTGCTAAAAGAAATTCTCCGCCCCAGAGTGTACCATCATCACCATAACCTAAACCATCTAAAGCAATGCCTAATACTGGCGGTGAATCTAAAGGAATCCCATTTTCTGCCATACAAGCAGCAATATGGGCGTGATGATGTTGGATTTGATGAATTTTGATTTTATTTGTTTCTGCAAGTTCTTTACCAAATTTGCTTGAGAGATATTCAGGATGTTTATCAATAGCGATTACTTCTGGTTTCTGCTCAAATAAATTTAAGTATAAATACAAAGTCTCTTGATAAGCATTGAAAGCCGCAGCATTTTCTAAATCTCCCAGATGTTGAGAGACAATTGCTTCTCCTTCCCGCAATAAGCAAAAGGTATTTTTCAACTCACTACCCATTGCTAAAATTTGCGGTACATTGTTAAATCCTGGTGGTAAACTAATTGCTGCTGGCGCATATCCTCTGGCACGGCGAATTGTTTGAACTTTATCACCGACAAGACGCACAACCGAATCATCTACCCGATTAATAATCTCTCGATTGTGAAAGAGAAAATAGTCAGCAATTGTCCCTAATTTTTCTCTTGCTTCATCATTATCAATACATTGTGGTTCATCGGCAAGATTGCCACTTGTTAAAATAATTGGGCGATTCATCCGCCGCAAAATTAAATGATGTAAGGGCGTATAAGGTAGCATGAAGCCAAGGGTATTTTGTCCTGCTGCTACCGATGGCGCAATATGAAGAGAGTTATGAGTTAAAAGTGAGGAGTTAGGAGTAAATAAACTCTCCTTATATCCGTCTCTCTCTTTTACCTGTAGTAAAACAATTGGTGCGGCAGAACTTCTCAATAATTCTTTTTCTTTAGCGTTGACAATACAATATTTTTCAATTATCTCAATATCTCGCGCCATTAAGGCAAAGGGTTTATGATAGCGCTTTTTACGCTGACGCAGTTTTTGTACAACGGTTTCCTGTGTTGCATCGCAAGCTAGATGAATACCACCTAACCCCTTAATTGCTACAATCTCTCCCTTTTGCAACAAGGTACAAACAGCATCGACATCATCCAACATGGAAAACATAGAAGCAGTAACCGATTTACCATCAGCGCGTTCTAACCAAGCTGTAGGGCCGCAAGCATAACAAGCTACAGGTTGGGCGTGAAAACGGCGGTTTTCGACATCGTGGTATTCCTTTGCACATTCGGGACACATAGCAAACGCAGACATACTGGTATTGCATCTGTCATAAGGAATGGCACGAATAATACTCAGGCGTGGGCCGCAATGAGTGCAGTTAGTAAATTGGTAGCGATAAAAGCGGCTAAAAGGGTCGAATATTTCTTGTTGACACTGTGGACAAGTCGCTGCATCAGGAACAACTTCTGTTTTAATTGCACTATTAACACTACTAGAAATCACAAAATTATTAAAGTTAAATTTACCTTCGTAAGGAGTTCTAATTAGCTGATTAATTTTTGCTAATGGTGGACACTCTGTTTGCAATCTGGCAACAAATTCTGTTAATGCTTCCTCACTACCAGATACCCGAATTAATACACCTTCACCATCATTACAAACATCTCCACACAAACCGCAGGCTTTAGCCAGACGATATACAGTAGGGCGAAATCCTACTCCCTGAACAGTACCGCGAACTCTAATTTCTTCATTCGCCATATAATTCTGACTTTCAAAAATTACGAATTACGAATTATTAATCTGCCACAGCAATATTCGATTATTTCCAGAATCAGCTATTACCGCCGTATTACCACAAATTTTTATCCCGTAACACCAATTTAAGCTATCTCGTTTCGGCAGCCCAAAATTCCGATTTTCACCTTTACTTTGAAAATTCATTTGTCCTGCCAACCCATCTGCCACTACACCTTGCAGTGATAAAATTGATTCTGGCTTTCTCCATCCTAACAACCGAGAATTAGCCGTATCTGCAACTACTAACCAATCTTCAGTTACCCCTACACCATAAGGCATACTCAAACTACTAGCACTTGGCAAATAAACTCCTTGATTCATTTCCACAAAATCAAAGCTTTTTTGTCCTAAAACCACTGCACAGGGGGCATTATTTTCTGTTGGTATTCCCTGCCAAATCATCACTCGGTGATTACCTGCATCGCTGATAACCAGATTCTCTCCCCAAAGGGTAATATCGTGACACCAACGCATACTCGCTGCGGTTGCAGAAGCACCGCCGTTTTCATTGCGAGATATCATATCTGGTTGTCCCAAAACTAAATCAGCAGGTTGACCATTTTCTGTTGGTAACTGATGCCAAATTAATACCCTTCGATTTCCTGTATCGGCAATAAATAGCTGTCCTTGATGATAAAAAACACCATAGGGCCAGTGCATTGTACTGGCAGATGCTTGTTGACTACCTCGATTTGGTTCATTATCAGTAAAATTAACTTGCCCTAACACCAAATCTGCTGGAACATTATTATCTTCTGGTAAGTTTTTCCAAATCAAAACCCGATGATTCCAAGCATCTGCTACAGCTAATCCTTCGCCACAAGCACAAATCCCAGTCGGTACACTTAAGGTTGCGCTTCCCGGTGTACCTTTAGCATTTTGTCCTTCATGATAAAAGTCAGGTTGTCCAATTACCCAATCAGCCGGTTGACTATCTCTTGTGGGTAAATTTCGCCATCCCAATAATCGATGATGTCCTGTATCTGATACCCACAAAGGGCCAGTTTCGGATAACAAACAAGCACCACGAGGCCCAAACATTTCTATAGAACTTGGTGCTACAGGTATAACTAATTGCTGCGGTTCAATAATGTTGCCTAAAATTACCTCTGCACCTTGAGATGATAGAGGTAAATCTTGATAAGTTTCTGTTGTTTCTGACGGTAATTTTGATATGGGATTAATTATGATTGGGATATCCATAAACCGCAGATAGACACTGTTAATTATTTAAAAACATTAATGTTTATTAGCATGTAACAACAGTAACAAATTTGCATTATGTTTTGATCAACAAATAAAATGCGTTCCCTGGCATAAAGCAACTTCCGCTCAGAATTCAGAATGAAAAATCAATATGTCTATTTGCTTGCGGAAAACACCGAAATGAGAAGGCAAGCTGCGGTTTACTTGCTAAATATACCGAAATGAGAAAGCAATATGTCTATTCAATACGGTTCGATTAAGGCAAGAGACGCGATAAACCGCCGTCTTTGCAATCTAGGGCGTGTCATCAAAAAACCTTATCCGAACCGGATTGTATGTCTATTTGCTTACACAAAACACTAAAATAAATGAGCAAATTCCTGAAATGATAAAGCAAAGTAACAGCAAATTCTAATCGCCATATATATTTGCTGAGATGCTACCTTCGTATGATCATTTTTGCAGTTTCACAAAAACCTTATTCTCCTTAAACTTTATCGGATATGACTGAAGCGAAATATCTGGTGCAGTTAAGCATTCACCTGTCTCTAATCTGTACTGAAATCCGTGGGAAGGACAGGTTATAATACCGTTTTCAATTTTACCCTCTTCTAAAGAGTATCCTAAATGAGCGCAAGCATTACGGTAACATTTTACTCTAGCACCTTGACGATGTAAAATGAGCGAAGTCCCAGCAATTTGTACCGCCAATATACCAAATTCAGGAACTTGCTCAATAGTTGCTACTTTTACCCAACTAGAAGTTATCTGTGGAGAAAATGGACTAGTTAAACCAGAATTTGTGGTGTTAATAGTAAGTTTATTATTAACTGCAACCACTTTGGTAATTTCAGGACAATGGTTTTTGATTGCCTGTTCTACTCCTTGAGATAAAGTCAAAGTAGAAGCCGGACAACTGCTACAAGTTCCTATGAGCATAATTTCCACTGTATCTGGTGGCTTAATTGCCACTAGTTCAATATCGCCATTATGGCTTTTTAAACCTGGGCGAACTTCTTCAAGGGCTGTTTGAATGCGCTGTGCTAATGGTGGTTTTGGTGGTTTTACTAGTTCATGATAAAGCAACACTGCGTATACTACTTCATCAGTAACAGCATGGCGTAAACCTGAAATTGATTCTTGTTTTAGGCTTTTAATCAAACTAGTCAATGCTGCTTTATGCAAGGCTTCAATTGCTCTTTTTAGACCCACCGCTACACAGCGTTGGCTTTCATCCCACTCAGATATAATTGCCTCAAAGCGGTTAATTTCCTGAACTAATTCTTCAAGGTTTGTCATTGGTCATTTGTCATTGGGCATAGGGCATAGGGCATGGGGCATTGGTTATTTATCAATGACAAATGATAAATCACTTCATTTTGAAATCTTTGAGAAGAAATGGCATAATCATGCCTGTCACTAAGCTAGACAATGTTATTGGTAGGCAAAAGGGAATGTCAGCTTGTGCAAATAACACTAGCAGTAATGAACCTACAACAGTAGCAATAGCAGTTCGCTGGATAAAATATATCGGGTCGCGTAGCAACTTTCCTTTGACAAACAACTTGGCTGAAAACCATCCAATTTCTAACATCTTTCCTCCTAATAATTTGTCAATAAATTTAGTATGGCAAGCCCTAGCAGGATGGCAGGAATTACACCAGCCGGAGCAAATAATGCACCAAGCATTGCTGAAAATCTATAGCCTATATCTTTCCCAGCTAATAGCATTCCACCAATAGCACCGCCAACCATAGACAAGGCTGTTGCGATGACTATCCACACTAATCCTGTTGCTATGTTTAAGTCACCATCTGCTAAACTTGTGAGAAAATCTCTTACAGTCGGGTTTGTAAAAACATCTCTCATGCTGTTTTGTTCTCCTTATTAGTAATTAGGGGAGTGGGGATGAAGGGGATGAGGAGAATAACCAATGCCCTATTTCCTATTTCCTATTTCTACTTCAATATCTTGTAGGGCTTGGGTTACTATCTCTGCTTGTTGAATTTGTTGGTTTTGGGTAAAAATCTCTAACGCTTGTTGATAATACATACGTGCTTGCAACAGATTTTGAGGATTACCTGCTTCTGATTTTTCTGAGTCGTCAGGTAAGTTGAATAAGGCGTTGGCTTTGTTTGAAATTGTGTTAGCGTACTCTAGAGGTGTATCTTTAGAGTTACGAACTTTTAGCGCTTCATCGTAAGCTGCGATCGCACGCAAGTTATTTTCCACAGGATGGGAACTCACTAAGTATTGCAAAGCGTTACCCAAGTTGTTTTGCAACATCGCATATTCTCTGGGATGATCGATCAGATTAATATGCTTTAGTGCCACCTCAAATGACTGCACTGCTAACCCCTGACGCAAGTATTCCCGTTCTGATGCTAGGGGCATAGAAAGATAAGCGATCGCAATATTGTTATATAAAATCGCGTATTCCTGGGGGTGATCCTCCCAACTAAACACCCGCAACGCCTCATGATAAGCCTGGATGCTGTCAGTTATCCGCGCCAAATTAAATGGCACTAGCGACTGCAACACCAGCCCAAAATTCATCTGCGTCTCTGCCACTTCCTCTGATGAGGCTAATTGCTGTAAGATTGGCAACGCCTCTTCATAACCTGCTTTTGCTTGCAGCAGCAGTTGGTAATCAGCGTCCGGTATTGCCTGTAACGTCCCTGCCATGCCCACTTTAGCCCTGGCTTTCAGTAGGGGATATTCCTCACCACACATCTCATAGGCCCGGTAATATAACCCAACTGCATTCCGCAAGTCTTGGGCAGTTTTGGGCTTTTTTTGAAAGCCCTGCGCTATCTCAATCAGCATCTGGATTTTTTCCTCTGCTGAGGCTGACTCCGATGCAACAGCTGCGATCGCAGCTTTCACCGCTGAATCTGTAATGCTGGGGGTCATAACTCTGCCGTACTCTAGCCAATTGGGAATTGAGTCCAACGCCCACGAATGATCGAGACACAGTTTTGCATCTGATCATGGGCCATACTGATTTACGCAGGCTTCGAGTCCTTTAGGCGGAATTCCCCTTTTTGATCTGAGACTGGGAATTTAGTAACTGGTGATTGAGGGTTAGCGACTGAAGATTAAGGAATAGTTATCCCCAGTACCCAATCCCCAATACCTAGTCCCCAGTCTCTAAAATATAAAACACCCTATTTCTAAAATTCTAGGGGGTAATTGCTAATATTAATGTCAGCTTTAAACACCTAATATTTTTAAAATATTTTTTGTATCATCGCTGGACACAATCCAAATATTTTTTATTGAATTGTTGACATATATAGGAATCCGCTTTGATTTCTGAACTAATTTGCGTAGGCAGGCAATAGGGAATAGGCAACAGGCAACAGTCAAGAAGGCTTCTTAGTTGTACTGAGTTTTTTCAGAAATCAAATATGAGTCCTATATATAGGAATACGGTTTGAGTAATTTTTCTTAACTGAACCGTATTCCTATATTATATGCAGGAATTTACCAGCCAATTTTTGTATAATCCCAAGACTCACCACGGGATCATCGCAGTGTAAAATATGTTCATCAACTGTAAAACAAGCTCCCTTGAAAACAGACAGTATCTTTTATCGCATCTTTCAAAGTATCCCCAGCACGTTCTTTGAACTGATTAACGAACCGCCGCAACTAGCTAGTGCTTACCAATTTTCTTCAGTAGAAGTCAAGCAACTGTCCTTTAGAATCGATGGCGTCTTTCTCCCCAATGCAGCAGAACTACCCATCTATTTTGCAGAAGTGCAATTTCAACCAGACAAAAAGTTTTACTCACGCTTATTCACCGAAATCTTTAATTATCTCGACAAAACCGAATTGACTAACAATTGGCGTGGTGTTGTCATCTTCCCCAACCGCAGCGTTGATACTGGAGATACTGAAAGATATACAGAATTACTCAACTCACAACGAGTGACTCGCGTCTATCTTGACGAATTAAGCTCAATAGAGACATCATCAATCGGCATCGAGACAGTTAAACTAATTATCGAACCCGAATTAACTGCGACAACAAGAGCTATTGAAATAGTTAACACTGCCCAACAGCAAATTCTAGATGTCGCTACTATTAGGGAAATTATACAATTGATAGAGACGATATTAATCTACAAGTTGCCGAGATTAAGCCAGGAGGAAATAAGAAAAATGTTTGGATCAAATGAGTTAAGACAAACTAGATTTTACCAAGATGTTTTTGCAGAAGGGAAACAAGAAGGGAAACAAGAAGGGAAACAAGAAGGTAAGTTAGAAGTGATACCCCAGTTATTAGGATTGGGTTTAAGTATTGAGCAGATAGCTCAAGCATTAGGTTTAGACGAACAAGTTGTTAGGCAGGCTGCACAACCAAAATCTTAAAACAGTTGCTATATAGCTGAGGGGGTGCAAAATCTTGCTCCCCACCCCGATATTTTGCTGAATTTGACTCAGTTATTGCATTAAAAATTGACAGCTTAAAATACTCATCACCTCATCTAGATTAGCGATTGTTAACATTGGACTCCAGTCTTTAACATTTGCATAGCCAATCAGCTGCAAGTAGTGAATTGCACTGCTAAACACGGCTGGGGAATTTCAACCGCCCTATCCAGTACCATTGTGGCTCCAGTCCAATTCAAGTTAAAATTGGTGTGTAACCTCTTGACCATCCTGTTGTAGCTGTTGAGTGATATTTTAAAAGTAGTTACGAAAAACAACTAGAGTAAATGTAAGGTATATTCTAAAAATTAATAAAATGACAGCGATAATTATATGGTCTGCTGCCTAAATCCTAATTGCGAGAATCCCCAAAATCCTGACGGGGCAAATTTCTGCCTCAGTTGCGGTACACCATTGGTATCGCAACTGAGAAATCGTTACCGGATCATCTCACCATTAGGGAGAGGAGGGTTTGCACGCACATATATCGCAGAAGATATAGACAAGCTCAACGAACGATGTGTTGTCAAACAGCTAGTTCTAAGTCAATTTTATGGTATTCAGGGTAGTCAAGCACATCAAAAAGCGACTGAGTTGTTTGAACAAGAGGCTAAACGTCTTAAAGAGCTAGCGGAACATGTCCAAATTCCCAATTTGTATGCATATTTTAAGGAAGATGAATATCTTTATTTAGTGCAGCAGTTTATCGAAGGACAAAATCTGTTGCAAGAGTTAAAACAGCAGGGGGTTTTTGATGAAGCCAAAATTAGAGATTTTTTAAATGATTTATTATCTGTGCTAGTAGACATACATCAACAGCAGGTAATTCACCGAGATATTAAACCAGAAAATATTATTCGCCGTCAAAATGATGGGAAGTTAGTACTAATTGATTTTGGGGTAGCAAAGCAAAAAACAGAACCGACAAACACTGCCATTGGAACAATTATTGGTTCATTAGGTTATGCACCGATTGAGCAAATGCAAGTGGGTAAAGTTTTTCCATCTAGCGATATCTACAGTTTAGGAATAACTTGCTTTCATCTGCTAACTAATATTTCTCCTTCGACTTTGTGGATGAAACAAGGCTATGGTTGGACTTCTAGTTGGCGACAGCATTTAACACAACCCATAAGTCAGGAATTAGAAATGATTCTTGATAAGTTCCTACGAGAAAATCATGAACAACGTTATCAATCTGCACAAGCTGTCTTACAAGACTTGAATAATCTTCCACCGCTAAGATATACATTAGCTCCTACAGTTATTCCACCTACTCTGCCATCAGGTTCACAATCACAAAAACAACATAAATTAACTCGATATCTACCCCAATTTTCTAATAGCAAATTATTGTCTGGAGCAATAATTGCTGGCTCAGGTAGTTCGTTCTTAGCGATCGCACTTATAAGTTTTCTCGGAACTACTTGGATTAGCTCTGGATTGTGGTTGATAATTTTAGCAGTGTTAGTCTTTATTCAATCTCGCCCGCTTCTGGAAAAAACTTATTTAATTATTATTGCTATAATAGCAAATCTACTCGTTGTATTTACTTTCAGAAATCTACTAACCAATAATCTTCTGACATCTGGTGTAAATGGTCTGCTGCTCGTAGGGTTACTCGTTATTCTTGCAGGTTTATTTACACTGATTATTGTGGGTGTGACTGAAATAATAAACAAACTTCTTTCTAAATATTTTTAAATTATAGGTATGGCTAAATTTTCATAAATCTCTTGATTTCAGATAAATTTTGTAGAATTTGGGGAATTATTCATGACAAATAAAAAAGATAACTTGAGGCTGCTTATATCTTTAGGTCTAGCTGGAGTAATGGTAGCAGCTATTTTGTGGTTAATTAGCAAAGTTTCTTCGACTATTATAACACCATCAAACCCCATATCAGCTTCATCTTCATTGACCAATAAGCCTTCACTAATGAATTTGGGTACAAGGATTTTGGTGAAAGTGCAAACGTATCCTGAGAAAACAGATGGAGTTAAAGCTTTTGCTGAAAAAGATTTTACAACTGCTGTTAAAAAGTTTACCGCTTCTCTAAAAAATAATCCCAATGATCCAGAAACTTTAATTTATTTAAACAATGCCAAAATTGCACAAGATAATTCGAGCGCTCTGAAAGTTGCTGTCATCGCTCCAATTAACTTTGATCCGAGTTTATCAGAAGAAATTTTGCGTGGTGTAGCTCAAGCTCAAAATGAAGTTAATAACCAAGGAGGGATTAATGGTAAAAAGCTGCAAATTGTAATTGCAAGTGCTGAGAATAGAGAAGATTCTACACGGATAGATAATGAATTAGTTCAAGACAAGAGTATTGTGGCAGCAGTAGGTGTTAGACGTAACGCCGCAATTTATAGTGAGAATCGCTTGGTATTAGTTTTACCTGTCGAGCGACCAAATCAAGCCGAAAATCAAGAAAATTTAGAAAGCAATTCAATAAATAATCAACCTAATAGTTCCACAACTAACTACTTGTTTCATGTAAATCCACTTTATGATAATTTAGTAGATACTCATTCTCGCTACATTGCTCGACAAGCAAGAAATGTTGCTATTTGTGGCGATTATCGTAGTTCAAGAAGTAATTCAAGCTCCTCATCAAGTCAGATACTTGTAGAACAGTATACTCAAGCGATCAAAAAATATGGCGGCAACGTTATTAGTACACCTTGCAATTTGGCAGATAAGAATTTTGACCCTAGAGCTTTTGTAGATCAAGCCATAGAAACAGAAAATGCAAGTGGCTTTTTACTAATGCCCTCAATCAGAAATATATATTTTGCCACCAAAGTAGCACAAGAAGTTAAAGGCAGAAAACCACTGTTTGCTTCTGAAAGTATGTATAGTGCAACAACTTTACAAAATGGCAAGGATTTGGAAGGAATGGTATTACCTGTGTATTGGCATCGTGATGCTAATAAAGATAACCCCTTTGCAGAAAATGCTTTTCAGCTTTGGAATGCACAGGTAAATCAGAGAACAGCGGGAGCTTATGATGCACTCCAAGCAATTATTACTGGCTTGAAACAAGATAACACTCGCGAAGGATTACAAAAGGTACTGTCTAATCCCAATTTTTCAACTTCTGGAGCAACGGGAATGATTCAGTTTTCTCCCTCTGGTGAGCGTCAAGGAGAAGCAATGCTAGTCAAAATTGAGCGTTGTGAGTCTTGCTCTACTGGAACTGGTTACGATTTTGCCCTCTTGAATAAGAAGTAGTTTTTTTGAGGTTAATTGTCATTCTAAAGATATAGATTGCTGCCAAATAGCTAATCTGTTCAAATTGAATGTCATACTAAATCGATTTATCTGAATTGCAACCATTAATTGAAGCGATCGCTTCAATTTTTATTTCTATTCTGTAACGCTAAATTTGTCTTTTTCTACCCAGAGTTGTGAACGCGATCACTCAAAAGAAAGATGAAATATCCCTAACCTCTATGGCAAGGTTATATCAGTAAGAATTACGAATACTTTGCCGAGGAGAACACGGATGGTAGCTACATTAGATGATACGAAACGCAATGCTATTGCTGTAAAATTAGCAAGTCTTAAAGCACTCCAACAATTGGTCATCGAAAATGAGCGATTGCTTTTGACACAAGGGCTTGATGCCGAAATTGCCGATCGCATCCGTAATTTCCTAAACGATGACGAAAAAAATCTTGGGGTTCTAGAAACTGTAATAGGTCAGTATGGCATTCAGGCTGAACCCAAAAAAGTTGTTACAGAATTCATTGCAAAAGCTCGCGAATTGTTCAAGGGTTCTGAGTTGAGCCTGTATGAAAAAGTATCTCAGCATGAATTGCTGAAACATCAACTAGTAACCAGTGGCTTGATAATTCACAAGGCTGCTCAAAAAGTCGGTGCTGATGTGATGGTAGCGATCGCACCTTTGAATACCATTAACTTTGAGAATCGCGCTCACCAAGAGCAACTCAAAGGCATTCTGGAAATTCTGGGTGTCCGTGAACTTACCGGACAAGATGCAGATCAAGGAATTTGGGCACGTGTTCAAGACGCTTTGGCCGCAGTCAGTGGTGTTGTAGGTAGCGCTGTTACTCAAACCAGTGACAAAAAGGATCTAAATATCCAGGATGCTATCCGCCTCGATCACAACAAGGTAAATACCCTATTCACCGAACTACTACAAAGCAACGATCCACAAAAGATCCAAGAGTACTTCGGTCAAATTTACAAGGATCTAAGTGCCCACGCTGAAGCTGAAGAAGAGACAGTCTATCCAAGAGTACGTCCTTTCTACGGTCAAGATAACACCCAAGAACTGTTTGATGAACAAGCTGAGATGAAGCAGGTGTTAGAGCAAATTAAGGCTCTCAGCCCATCTTCACCCCAATTCAAAGATAGAGTCAAACAGCTGATGGATGCTGTTGGCGATCACATTCGTCAAGAAGAAACCACAATGTTTGCTGCTATTCGCAACAACTTAAGCACTGAGCAAAGTGAACAACTTGCTACTGAATTCAAGGCTGCTAAGACTCGAATTCAACAAAAACTGGGTGTTGTTACCGAATCAAATGTGTAGGATGCTTTCGGGCTTTCTATAACCGCTAAAAAAGTTAGCTAAATAAAAACTCCCAGCAGATCAACGCTGGGAGTTTTTGCTTACAAATTTTGCTGATAGTATTTATAAGCGGCGTATGCCATAGTTACAACCCCGGTGATAATAGCAGATTCATCAACTTCAAATAGGGGATGGTGTAATGGGTGGTTGATGATTCTTTCTTGGTAGCCTACACCCAAGCGAAACATAGAACCGGGGGCGTGTTCCAAATACATAGAAAAATCTTCAGCACCAAGGGAAGGTTCGGGTAAGACTTGAACGCGATCGCTACTCCAAGCTTCTTCTGCGGCTGATTGTAACAATTGCGTCAGGGTATAATCATTTTGAACGCTGGGTACGCCCTGGCGATAATTGACTTGATAGTTTGCTCCGTAGGTATGGCAAACATTAGATACAATATTTTCAATCCATTTCGGGAGATGGGCACGAGTTTCAGGATGAAGCGATCGCACAGTTCCCAATAACTGCACTTTATCCGCAATTATATTCGGCGCTCTGCCACCATTAATCTTCCCGATACTCAATACTACAGGACGCAAAGGATTTTGTGTCCGACTGATAGCTTGTTGCAGCGCAGCAATTACTTGGCAAGCAATCCAAATCGCATCAATCGCCTCATGGGGACGCGCCCCGTGTCCAGATTCTCCCATAATCAGAATTTCTAAATCATCAGCGGCGGCTGTCAATGCCCCATAACGCACGCCAATAGATCCTGCGGGTATAGAAGGGAAAACATGAACCCCTAATACAGCCGAGACATTTTCCATCGCTCCATCTTTCACCATCCAGCTTGCCCCTTGGGCAATTTCCTCCGCTGGCTGAAATAAAAACCGCACTTTCCCACCCAACTCCTCTGCTAGCTGGGACAGCACCATTGCCGTTCCTAACCCCACTGTGGTGTGGACATCGTGACCGCACGCGTGCATAATCCCATCTGCACGAGAGGCATATTCCAAATTAGTGCCTTCTTGAATTGGTAAGGCATCCATATCGGTGCGAATTGCTAACAAACGGTCATTTTGCTTAGTGCCTTGGAGTTCTCCAATAACGCCCGTTTTGCCAACTCCTTCTTCTACATGCAGACCGCTGGAAGACAAAACACCAGCTACGAAGGCTGCTGTTTGGTACTCCTGACCGCTGAGTTCTGGATGAGAGTGAATGTGGCGGCGAATTTCAATTAACCGGGGTGCTAGTTTTGCTGCTAAGTCTTTAATAGAGGTAAGCATTGATTCAATTAATCTATAGGCTTTTTTCCCATGATAAAGAACTGCTAACAAACAAAATGCTTTTGCTATACAAGCAGAGGGGCAGGGGAAGCATAGGAAGCAGAGGAAGCAGAGGAAGTAGAGGAAGAAAAACTATCGATTATTGCCCAGTCCCCAGTCCCCAGTCCCCAATCCCCAGTCCCCAATTTATTTTGAATAACAGGTTGTACCTCGAGTATCTTCGGGTTGAAACTCGTTACATTCTCTGAGATTTTGACGCTCTAACGACCAGCCATAAGGTTTATCAGATGTGACGACACCATTTGCTAGAGTTGTTAGTCGGAAGTTAGCCCCCCGAAAATTGGTAAAATCCAATTTCGCATCTTTTAAATTTGCTGCTTCTAAATTGGCACTGATGAAACCGGCAAAAGATAAATTGGCATTTTCCAGGGATGCTGATTTCAAATTTGCTCCTGTTAAGGAAGCACCACTGAGATTTGCTGAATTTAGAACCGCACCTTCTAAATTTGCACCAGTGAGATCGGCATTCGTGAGATTAACTTCAGATAATGTAGCGCCGCTCAAGTCAGCCCCTCGCAAATTTGCTCCAGTTAGATTTACTTGAGTTAGGTCAGCACCACTTAAATTACACCGAGGACAGGCACTTGTTGCCTTCAACTGATCCAAATCTAGTTGATTTAATGCGAGGGTCTGCTCTGCAAACCCGAAGCAAGCTAATAGGACGCCGGTAGCAACAATCTTAAATTTCATATTTTTTATAGATATCCACAAAAATGACAAGTTACGCACATTGCGTACTGTCATAGTTACATATACAGCATCCCTAAAGAACAGTGGGGATGAAGCATTCATTAAGAAGCTGTAAAAATACTATAAATTCTAGTGGTAAGACTACTCAAATTGAAATATAGGCTATAGAATCGATTCGTAAGGAACTATACCGAACCAATTATAGACTACCATATATGTGATCCCCCTAGCTCGATGAAAAAGACGACTAGGGGGATCTTGTTTTTGGGCATTGGGCATGGGGCATTACTTATTTCTCCCTCGTCTTCCTCGTCTCCCTTATCTCCCTTATCTCCCCCATCCTCCCCTGCTCCCCTGCTCCCCTGCCTTCTTCATCGCCATCCCAAAAAGCGCAATCCAGGGACAATTAGGTAGTAACTCACTCCTAACCAAAAGCTGATAAAGAAGCCCACAGAACCAAAAAAAATCAGAGGTAACTGTAACTCCGACCAGGCTGGTTGACTAGTAAATTGGAAGATTGAAGGTGCTAACCTCAAAAGAATCAAAACTGCGTATGCGATCGCACTGCCAAAGGCAGCAAACACAGCGTAAACTATATGGTGGCTGCGAAGTCCTAAGCTCAAGGTGAGTAGGGAAACTGCTACTAAAATCACTGCCACTAAGCCCTCGCCACTGTCTTTTGGGGTGATTAATTGCAAAATCAACCAGCCGAAGCCATAGCTAATCATGCCCATCAGCGACGCCACTAAAAACCGCCGTCGTTGACCAAAACACCCGGATACTGTCAGTCCCCAAGCAGTTCCCCAACCTGCTGCGACGAATACCAAAATATCTGCCCCGAAGACGGGTTGAGTATTTGGCACTAATTCGTTTAGCTGACTCCCAAGAAATTCCACAATCAAAGGCCCCAAGCTGGTGCGATATGCCAAAATAAAACCAGCGATCGCACCAAAACAAGCGCCAACATAAGCCAGGATCATCGCCCAAATCGTTGCCAAACAAGCTTGGAAAATTTTGATGATTGTCTGAGCGATGAAAACAAAGGTTTTGGTTACAGCTTGGCTAAAGTTAGCCAAAATCTGTTCAATAGCTTGTGTTAGCTGTGTAAATCTCTGGGAAGCTTGTGTTGAGGCTTGCTTAACGTTGTCTCGCAGTCGAGCAAATAATCCTGGTGGCGGTAATGGTTGAGAAATCTTCGCCAAACGTTTTTGAATTATAGCTGCATTTGCTGGACGCGATCGCACATCCTCATGCACCATTTCATCCAACAAATCGGCTAGTTGCGGGTTGACATTTACCGCAGTTCGCCAGCGCAATTTCCCCGTTTGCTGATCTTCCAACTCTAGCGGGTATTTGCCTGTTAGTAGTTCAATCACCGTTCGACCAAGGGCATAAAAATCGGCTCCTGTCCCGACAATACCTCCACTCACTTGTTCTGGTGGACTGTAGCCAGAAGAAAATAATCGCGTGGAACTAGACTGAGAACGCAGCTTAGAGGCGCTAAATTGTTTTGCCCCACCAAAATCAATTAGTACCAGGCGATCGCCCTCTATTTGCCCTTGAGGCGGGGTTATAGATGGCGAAGAAGTGCCCAGCATTAAATTAGAAGGTTTAATATCTCGGTGAAGAATCTGACGTTTGTGTAATTCCTGTAAAATTTGTAGAGCTTGGGCAAACCAGTTTAAAACCAAATCCTCTGGACACCCTTGGGGAAACTTTCTTAATATCTCCTCTAAAGTGCGCCCATTGATTTTTTCCATTACCAAACAAGGTAGTTGGTGCGATTTGGGATTAAACAGGTTTACATGAAAATATCCATCGACATCGACTGTGGGGACACCAGGATGCTGCAAGCTAGATAAAACTGCCGCCTCTTGGGTAAATAATTCCAGTGCCTTTGGCGACTCTTCCACCAACACTTTTAAGACTTTCTCAGTTTGAGTTTTTTCATCCCAAACCGTGTAGATTTGAGCAAATCCTCCCGATCCCAAAGGCTGAAGTGGAACATAGCGGTCTAGCAACTCTAGCGGTGCGCCACAGCTGTTACAAAATTTGTTTCCCCAAGGCTGAGGATAAGGACGTTGACAATCAGGATTTATGCAGTGAACCGCACTCTGAGTGATGTGGGACACAACCGCTACAATACAAAGGCTGACTTGATTTTAGCGTTTCTTGAGGTTTCCTGATTTTAAAATCGGCAAAAGGAAAACCCTCATAGATTGTATGAGGGCAATTCATCTATATTTACAGCGGATTTCAAGGAAGGTGAAGTACACAAGGATTCATCTCAAAGCAAGGTATAAAGCTTGTTTTCCTCCTGAATTCTGACTCCTGAATTCTGCTGTATATCAGTTCTTAGTTACGAAAACTTCTCTTACTCTGTCTGTGCTTGGCAACTTCTTTACGTTTGCGTTTTTCTAAGGGTGTTTCAAAATGACGATGCTTTCTCATGTCTGGAAAAATTCCAGCCTTGGAAACTTCTCGCTTAAATCGTCGTAAGGCTGATTCAATGTGTTCATTGTCACCGACAATTACTTGGGTCATTACATCTCCTACTAAGTTGACTCTATCAATGGCTAGGCAGGCATTTAGGGGTGGTGAGTGCTGAGTGATCCCATAGATAAATCTAGAGAATTGAAATAAGGACGAGTAATCGTTCTTGGACACTCAGCACTGCTTTGGTAAGATTACAAAAAAAAGACAGACTCCTTGTCTGACCTTAAGACTTTAGGCAAATTTTTTTGTTTCCAAGGTCTAGTAGCGGTTGCGTCCACCGCCGCCACCACCGTATCCTCCTCGGTTTCCACCAAAGGAACCTCTATCACCTCTGTCTTCTTTGGGTTTAGCCTTATTCACTTTCAGGTCACGACCCATCCATTCAGCACCGTCGAGAGCTTCAATAGCAGCTGTTTCTTCAGCTTCAGTTCCCATTTCCACAAAAGCAAAGCCTCGCGGACGACCTGTTTCACGGTCAGTAGGTACTTGAACTCGTTTTACAGTACCATATTCTGCAAAAATACCACTTAAATCTTCTTGTGTAACGTCATAAGAGAGGTTACCTACATAAATTGACATCGATTCTCTCCAAAATCATCACTGTGTAGAGATTTTAATTTCTCTGAGAAGTCTGTAAATACTAAAAGGAAAAAGCCTTTCAATACTAAAACCAAAGACATCACTGAATTAACTCTCCTAATCATAGGATGACATAGGAGCCAATTCTCTGCATCCACTAGATAGTTAACAGATAGTTAACCAGTGATGCGATCGCACCTAAGCGATCGCCCGCCCCCACCTACTCTAAATACTGCCCACCGCAAAAAAGGGTTGGAAATAGAAGAAGATAAATTTGTAGGGTGATATAAAAATCAGACATACGGGGGCGCATCTTCAGAATATCCGAATTGAACGTTTGACTGCATTAACCATGAAGCATTACTCCAAAATTTTAATATGAAAGCCAAAGTCAGGCAACAAATTTGAAGGAGGCAGGGTGGGGTAGTTCACTAACCCGCATTTCTCACAAGCTTCAGGCGTTTGATGGAGCAGAGGGGCAGAGGGGAAAACTTACTGCAATTTCTCCCCTGCTCCCCTGCTCCCTTGCTCCCCTGCACAAGCGCAGGCTTTGAGAGGTGTGGTGAGAAATCCGAGACTAAGTAACCCCAGTTGCTAGGACAAGTTGCTTTTCATCACCTTTCCAAGCGGTTTCCAATTCAGTTTTGACAAGTTTAGCAGCCTGATCTTTGCCGAGTGCCTGCAAACTTGCCTGCAAGCCAAATAGAGAACGCCCGTTATGGGGATACTTTTTGAGATCGGCACGAAAGACTTTCTCAGCCTCTCTATAGTCACCCTTAGCCAAAAGCACAGCGCCCAAAGACTCTCGCGTGGGGAAGTACCAATCTGGTGGTTCCACGTAATCGAGAGCATCTTCTGCTACTATTGCTTGTTCTAGTAATTGAATGGCAGATTCATAATCATGCTTTTCTCTGGCAATTTTGGCGTCTAAAACTTTTGAGGCAATGTCTAAAATGCGACTGGCAGGGCTAAATCCAATAGTTGCTTCGGCGGGAATTACTTGTTTGGCGGCCAGTAATGCACTGCTTTCATTTGCTGCATCTTCAAGTTTGCCTGTGGCTGCCGTTGCCATACCACGAGCAAAATGCCAAAGTGCTGTTGTAGTAGGTAGTTTAGCATCGGGAGCGGGAGTTTTTAAGATGGCATCCCAGTCATGAAAGCGTGACTGAATCAGCATTTTGCTGCCCAGGAATCCCTCAAGCATTGGTATATGTGGGCCAATAGCAGTAACGTTGGTGACTAATTTCTCTGCGGATTTAAGAGCATCTTCATACTTTCCTGCCATGCTGCTGGCTACCATGAGAAAATGTACGTTGTGGTTGTAGTACATCATGGGGTAAGTGCCCTGGACTTGATATTTGTTGATGTAAATATCATCTTGAGCGATCGCCTGTTGGTTAACCTGCATTGCCCCTTCATAATCTCCGACACGAAAATAAATATGGGAAGGCATGTGTACCAAGTGTCCCGCCGCTGGCGCTAAAGTTCCTAGTCGTTTGGCACTCATAAGGGCCCGTTCTGGGGAAGGCGAGGCTTCTACGGCATGGATATAGTAATGATTAGCTCCCGTATGATTTGGGTTTCGTTGGAGAACTGATTCTAAAACAGCTACAATTTCTTCTGTATCTGGCTGTGGCTTGCCGTCTTTAGTCCAGTGCTGCCAAGGATGCAGATCCATTAAGCTTTCAGCGTAAAGCGTCGCCGCATCCAAATCATCAGGATAGCGCTTGACTAGGGTTGCCATTGCTTTTGCGTAGTCTACCGCTAGTTGATACAAGTCTGCATCAGGAGATTGGGAGTAACGTTTTGCTAAGGCGGTAATGTAGTCTTGTTCTTGGGTAGATGCTTGAGTGGAAAGTGCCAAGGCTTGCTGTACTGCTTGGTAAGCAGCTAATTCTCGATTTGGGTCTATTGCTGAGTTAATATTAGGACCCAGAGCTAAAGCAATACCCCAATATGCGATCGCTAAATGCGGATCGAGTTTGGCCGCGTGTTGAAAAGAACGCATTGCCTCGTCATGGTTGAAAGCGTAAATTAAATTTAATCCCTGATCGAAAAACTCTTGTGCTTGGGGATTAGCAGTAGAAACTGGATGGTGGATTGTGCCAAGTCCAGATATTAAGGTGTAGGGCTGTTTTACTTCAGCAATTGCCGCACTAGGAGCGACTAAAGAGAGTATCAGTACCCAAACTATAAATAAGTACTTCATTGTCTATATTCTTTTTCTTCAAGCTCTTTTTTTCTTAATATTCAAATGCCACAGTTTCTCTAAAGAGGCAACTTGTTGGCAAAGAACAGTAGCACGCTGTTTCTTATAAATATTAAACCCTGCAAACACAATCATTGGAATCAAGATTGAACATCCGATGAAAATGTTAACAGATGCATCAGTTTGCATCCTAGAGTCTACATATTGGGAGTTGGGAGTTGGTTGAGTAGTAGAATGCGATCGCATAAATACCTTCATAAATATTAATAAGTAAGAAGCTAGAGATAAACGTGGATACTTGTTACTGCTGTCTTTAGTCAGAAATTAGTCACAAGTTCTACTAGTGCAGCATGGCAGAGCCAAACGCTTGCGACTTGATAACGCTGCGCTATCGATCACCAAATTTTTGATGATTGGAAGCCTCAGCACCCTGTAGGTACTTCAAAGCCATTGATTAGACCTTTCTGTGCTTTCTTGCACCAGCTAAATTACTCTTCAGTTAAAACTTGAAAAATTATGTTTCTTTCCGCGCAATATTTGTGACAAAAGCAAACAAAAGGAGGAAGCGGAGCGATCGCTCAGTCGAGCCGCAGGAGAATAACTTCCCCCTGCTTCAGTAGTTCTCAGGACTTAAGCAAACAATACTCAAAAAGAATGAATTGCCCCTACAGCCTATTATTCCTACCTTCTGGCTTCTTCAACATCATCGCTGTCTACCTGAAGTTATAAATATTTTTGTCTAAAGATAGAACAATAGAATGATACCTTTCCCTCTTTTGGATGTTACTTGAACTCTCCAAGATGAATTTAACTGTTAAATAACTATGTACAAAGAACACAAATATTCTTCATAAAAACATCGTCAGATAGAAGAATTAAAAGTTGTATAGAAGTAATCTATAAACATTGCAGCGCTTTTCGAGCAAGCAATAACAAATCAACACTTAAAATACTTTAGGAACAAAGAATATGAGTATCGAAGATAAAGCAAAAGCTGTTGCTAAAAACATCGAAGGTAAAGTACAAGAGGTTATTGGCGAAGTAACTGGCGATCCTAAAGATAAAGCTGAAGGTAAAGCTAAACAAGCTGAAGCCCAAGTCCGTCATACCGCCGAGAATATCAAAGATGAAGTTAAAAAGACTTTAGAATAAAATATCGCAATATTTATTCTAGGATGGGCGTCTCACCCGTCCTTATGAACTGGGCGGGCTTTCCTGCCCAGTTCATAATATTAGATAATTTATTTGTTGGAGTTCCCTAACAAAAATCGCGATTTTTGTTACCAAAAGCAGGGTAGATGTTTAAAGAGTGTCGCGCTTTGCCAGATATTGATACATCTGCCAACGTGCATCAACCTCAGCTTGCGCTTGTTCTAACAAGTTCTTGGCAACGTCGGGTTTGCTCTTAGTGAGCATTTTGAAGCGATTTTCTTGATACATGGAATGTTCTACAGATTGCGTAGGCGATCGCATATCCAATTGCAAAGGATTTTTACCCTGGTTAAGCAACTCTGGATTATGCCGATACAGCAACCAACGACCTGATTCTACCAGAGTTTTCTGATGATTCATCCCTGTAGTCATGTTGATACCGTGGGCGATGCAATGGCTGTAAGCAATAATCAGTGATGGGCCGTCATAAGCTTCTGCTTCCAAAAATGCTTTGAGAGTATGTTCATCTCTAGCGCCAAGGGCTACACTCGCTACGTAGACATTTCCGTAGGTCATGGCAATCATCCCTAAGTCTTTCTTCGGTGCAGGCTTACCACTGGCGGCATATTTAGCAACTGCGGCTTTTGGCGTAGCTTTGGAAGATTGACCGCCTGTGTTGGAATATACTTCTGTATCCATCACCAAGATGTTGACATTTCGACCACTAGCAATTACATGATCGATACCGCCAAAGTCAATATCATAAGCCCAACCGTCACCGCCAACAATCCAGACGCTTTTTCTCACCAAGTAGTCTGCAAGAGATTTTAGATTTTGGATTTTGGATTTTAGATTAGGATCGAGAGTTACGATTTCATCTAACCTCTGCTGCAACAGTTCTATTCTTTCGCGCTGTTCCCAAATATCAGCTTCAGATTTTTGTTCAGCTTTGAGGATGGAAGAAACAAGGTTTTCATCTATTTCACTCCCCAATTTTTGCAACAATTCCGCTGCAAACTCGGCTTGTTTGTCAAGGGAAAGGCGGAAGCCAAAACCGAATTCGGCGTTATCTTCAAATAAATTATTAGACCACGCTGGGCCGCGTCCTTGGGCGTTGGTTGTCCAAGGAGTGGTGGGGAGATTTCCGCCATAGATTGAGGAACAACCTGTAGCATTGGCGATGACAGCGCGATCGCCAAACAGTTGTGTTAATAATTTTAAATAAGGTGTTTCACCACAACCTGCACAAGCACCAGAGAATTCAAATAATGGTTCTTGCAGTTGTTGCTGGCGAATCTGGTTGACTTTTAGCGATCGCCTATCAGGATTAGGTAAACTCAAAAAGAAATCCCAGTTTTTTCGCTCTTGTTCCCGCAATGGCAACTGCTGCGCCATGTTAATTGCTTTCAGCGATG
This sequence comes from Nostoc sp. CALU 1950, assembly GCF_051172895.1. Classification (NCBI taxonomy): domain Bacteria; kingdom Bacillati; phylum Cyanobacteriota; class Cyanophyceae; order Nostocales; family Nostocaceae; genus Nostoc; species Nostoc sp. CALU 1950. The sequence continues at coordinate 44,164 of NZ_JBDNJQ010000020.1, forward strand.
GCTCAGATTTATTTTTAGCAGGGCAAATATTTACACAAATTGTACATCCCGTACAATCTTCTGGTGCTACCTGAATGGTAAATTTTTGATTGGCAAAGTCTTTATCTTTTGCACCAGTTGATTTAAAGGTTCCTGGCGCATTGACTAACTCATCTACTTGATAAGCTTTTGCTCGGATGGCGCTATGGGGACAAACCATGACGCACTTACCACATTGTACGCACACATCCGGCTCCCACACTGGTATCTCTTCAGCAACGTTACGTTTTTCCCACTTGGCAGTACCTACGGGGAAAGTGCCATCAACTGGTAGTGTGCTAACAGGTAAATCATCACCTTCCCACACCATGATTTTGCCCAGAACTTCTTGCACAAATTCGGGAGCGGAGTCTAGCAATTTTGGATTTTGGATTTTGGATTTTAGATTGTTGATTGTTTGGGGGATATTTACTTTATGCAAGTTGTCTAGGGTGTTGTCTACAGCTTGCAAGTTCATGCGAACAACTTCTAAGCCTTTTTTACCGTAAGTCTTATCAATCGCTTGTTTGATTTTAGCGATCGCTTCTTCTTGAGGCAAGACACCCGCTAAGGCAAAGAAGCATACCTGCATAATCGTGTTAATTCTGCCACCCATGCCACTTTCACGGGCAACCTGGCTAGCATTAATTACGTATAACTTCAAATGCTTGTCGATAATTTGCTGCTGCACTTTTATCGGTAAATATTCCCAGACGGTATCTGCATTGTATGGACTGTTAAGCAGCAAAGTTGCCCCAGGAATAGCAGCCTTCAAAATATCTATGCGTTCTAGAAATCCCCAGTGATGACAACCAATAAAGTTGGCTTGGTCAATTAGATAGGTGGAGCGAATTGGCTCTTTCCCAAAACGGAGGTGAGAGACAGTCATCGAGCCAGATTTCTTGGAATCGTAGACAAAGTAGCCTTGGGCGTAATTGTCGGTTTCTTCACCAATAATCTTGATAGAGTTTTTGTTAGCCCCAACAGTACCATCTGCACCCAACCCATAGAACATTGCCCGAACAACATTATCCGATTCTGTAGAGAAGTTAGGGTCAAAGTTTAGAGAAGTATAAGTAACATCGTCATTAATCCCAATCGTAAAATGATTCTTCGGTTTAGCTTCGGCAAGGTTATCAAAAATCCCCTTTACCATCGCCGGCGTAAATTCCTTAGAAGAAAGACCATAACGCCCACCAATAACTTTAGGCAGAGGGGCAGAGGGGCGGAGGGGCAGAGGGGAATCTAATCCTAATTGTTCCTCTGCTCCTCTGCGCCCCTGCTCCCCTGCTCCCCTGCTCTCATCCCCCCATACTTCATGAATAGCAGCCACAACATCTAAATACAAAGGCTCCCCGGCACTACCTGCTTCTTTGGTGCGGTCGAGAACTGCGATCGCTTGTACACTGGTTGGTAATACTGCAACAAACCTTTGGACATCAAAGGGGCGGTAAAGTCGCACTTTGACTACACCAAGTTTTTCACCACGAGCGTTCAGGTAATCTACTGTTTCATGGACGGTTTCACAACCTGAACCCATAAGAACGATAACGCGATCAGCATCTTTAGCGCCGTAATATTCATAGATTTTATAATGCCTTCCCGTGCGTTCTCCAAATTCATCCATGATGCGTTGGACAATTTCTGGACAGGCGTTGTAATAAGGGTTTGCGCCTTCACGTCCTTGAAAGTAGACATCGGGGTTTTGAGCAGTACCGCGTAATACGGGACGGTCTGGGGTGAGTGCGCGGCTGCGGTGGGCAAGTATTAGGTTATCGTGAATTAGCGATCGCAAATCATCATCTGAAAGTAATTTAACTTTTTGCACTTCATGGGAGGTGCGGAAGCCGTCAAAGAAATGCATAAAGGAGACTCGCGTCTCTAGGGTAGCAGCATGAGCGATGAGAGCAAAATCTTGACTTTCCTGCACCGAAGCGGAACACAGCAGGGCAAAACCAGTTGCACGAGCTGCCATCACGTCGCTATGGTCGCCAAAAATAGATAAAGCGTGAGTAGCCAAAGAACGGGCTGCAACGTGAACCACGGCGCTAGTCAACTCACCAGCAATTTTGTAGAAGTTGGGTATCATCAACAATAATCCCTGAGATGCCGTGAAGGTGGTACTCAGGGAACCTGTTTGCAATGCCCCATGCACAGCACCAGCAGCTCCTCCTTCACTTTGCATCTGCACGACGCTGGGAATAGTCCCCCAGAGGTTAGGACGACTTTCGGCTGACCAAGCATCTGCCCATTCACCCATTGCTGAAGAGGGGGTGATGGGATAAATGGCAATCACTTCATTTAGTTTGTAAGCAACACGGGCGACAGCTTCATTCCCATCGATGGTTGCAAAGGTTTTGTTCATAACTTGATTTTTGTCCCCGTCTCTCAGTGTTAATAGTAAGAGCAGAATTCAGGAGTCAGAATGGGCTAAACGCCCCGCTATCGCTAACAGAATTCAGAATAGTCAAAGAATTAGGAAAAAAATTTATACATAAATGTACTAATAATGCTGTATTCCTTTTAAAATCTGAATTCTGACTTTTGGGTGCTGAATTATTACTAAGAATTTATCAATGAATTTCGGCTCTTTAGTTAACTTTAAATAAATACTTCATATATTAGTATCTCATCCGAAATACTGCGTCTATTAATATGTATTAATAATGTACTCAATAGCCAAAGCAGTTATTAGATAAGGCTTTCAGTTAATTGATTATTTTTTGTGGGGTATAGGGTCGGGCTTCTATCTCGTTTTTATCCCCGTTAGGGGAAGGAGTTATGTAAAGTGCCTGCTATCCTCAGCATTAGCCAAGATCCATTCATGTTTACATCCCCGTTAGGGGAAGTGGTTATGTAAAGGTTGTCAATGGCAACAAGCGAATGCGCGAACGTGAAGGGTTTACATCCCCGTTAGGGGAAGTGGTTATGTAAAGGCAAAATTGTTTGTAATGCAAATGATTACCTAAAGTTTACATCCCCGTTAGGGGAAGTGGTTATGTAAAGTTCATTTTCTTAAACTCTTACTCGTCCCCCGTTTTGTTTACATCCCCGTTAGGGGAAGTGGTTATGTAAAGTTTATGGCTTATAACTGTGATAAGTGCGGCGCAAGGTTTACATCCCCGTTAGGGGAAGTGGTTATGTAAAGTCGCGGTTTGGCTGTTGTTGTTTTTGGTGCTACTGGTTTACATCCCCGTTAGGGGAAGTGGTTATGTAAAGAAAACAAAGAGAAGCATATCTGGGACAAATTGCAAAGTTTACATCCCCGTTAGGGGAAGTGGTTATGTAAAGTTTTTGGAGGATTTTTAATTTGTTCAAGGCATTAGGATCGTTTACATCCCCGTTAGGGGAAGTGGTTATGTAAAGTTGCTTGCGACTTTGCAAAAAAATCCTACACCGGTAGGAAAGTTTACATTCCCGTTAGGGGAAGTGGTTATGTAAAGAGTTACCTTTTGGAAACCTTACCAGGAGCGGGTTTGGAACCCCCTAATCGACACACCTTTTTTCATTGTCAATAAAACGGTGCTTATTGATAAAAAAGTTGTGATTTTGTCGCCTGAAACCCTTGCTACAAGAGCAATCGACACACCTCAACGGAATTATGCGGTTTTCAAGGATCGGGCGAGGTGTGTAGATGAACTTCAACACACTCTATAAAGAGTAAAATATCTTACTTAAAATTGTCAAGCTGTTTTGCCTTAGTTTTCAATGTTTAGTTCATTGCTTCAAACCCTTGATGCTCAATGATATTCAATCCATGAGCAAGTAGAGACAGCAGTAAGCCGTTGCAAAATTCTTGCTGAATGAATCAAAGGCGATCGGCTCAACAATATACCAAAATGAATACGTGAATTACTGAAATGAGAAAGCAATCAAGCATTTTGAGAAAGCAATATGCCTTTTTGCTTGCTGAATCTACCGAAATGAGAAAGCATTTAAGCTTTTTGATTAAGCAAAATGCCTTTTTACTTGCTGAATCCACTGAAATGAAAAAGCATTTAAGCTTTTTGATTAAGCAATCAGGCATTTTGAGAAAGCAATTAGGTATTTTGCTGATTAAATTCGACTTTATCTTTACTTTTACTTTATAAATGACTTCTTATAGGATTACTATTTGATTTTTGAATAAAACTCAGTACACCTTTATTCCTTCTTCCCAGTCCCCATTGCCCCTAATCCCCAGAGGGGGCCCCGAGTTCCCCAATCCCCAGTCCCTTACCTCTACGAGTGATTCAGAAATCAAAGACGCTCGATGACTCGCTACCGCTTCGCTATCGGATTGCTATATACCAATTCAATTAATGATTGCAACACATCCTTGGGTAAAGACGCGATGAATCGCGTCTCTACAAATGGTTTATTTATCACATTCTTTTTTCAAATTGGTATTAGATGCTGCTATTAAGATCAACGTAATCAAGTGTTGATGTTTCTTAGAGGATGTTTTAAAAGTGGTTGGCTGTAATTTTAGGCACTTGTCGATCCCCCTAAATCCCCCTTAAAAAGGGGGACTTTGATTCTAGTTCCCCCCTTTTTAAGGGGGGTTAGGGGGGATCAGAACGATACGGGATAAGGTTATCAGACTTGTGTGTACACCGTAGCTCTTTTTAAGGGGGTTAGGGGGATCAAGAAGTGCCTAAAATTACAGCCGACCAGTTATAAACTACGCTTTGTGAATACCTGGTAAAAAATCGCTGCTCAAAATTGGTAATGGTGATATAGTTACTCAAATCGGTTCTGATGGGAAGCAGCCATCGGACGCAAGGGGGAAAGTCCGGTGTAAATCCGGCGCTGTCCCGCAACTGTGAACCAAAATTAGGTGAGTCAGGATGCCCGCCGGTTAGAATCAATTCGTTTACATAAATCTGCGAGGTACAGATTATGAAAAGAAAAAAACAGGCGTTAGTCAGTCTAACCCTGATGGGAGTTATCAGTTTTTATCTAGTCATTGGTTTGCCCAAACCCGCCTACGCCATGCACATCATGGAAGGTTTTTTGCCAGTGCAGTGGGCAATTTTTTGGTGGATTGTGGCATTACCATTTTTTCTATTAGGATTGCGTAGTCTGACTCGCATTACTCAAGCTAACCCGGAATTGAAACTACTCCTGGGCTTGGCTGGTGCTTTTACTTTTGTACTGTCAGCTTTGAAAATCCCTTCTGTCACCGGTAGCTGTTCTCACCCAACAGGGACAGGGTTAGGTGCGGTGCTGTTTGGCCCCCTTACTATGTCGGTTTTGGGTAGCTTAGTATTGTTGTTTCAAGCTTTGTTACTGGCGCATGGCGGCTTGACGACGCTGGGGGCAAATGCTTTTTCGATGGCGATCGCTGGCCCTTTCCTAGCTTACTGGATATATAATCTGACAATAAAGTTAGGTGGTAAACAACAAATCGCCATATTTTTAGCAGCTGCGATCGCAGATTTACTCACCTACATTATCACTTCCATCCAACTCGCCCTAGCTTTCCCCGCACCTGTTGGTGGGTTTATCGCTTCATTTACCAAGTTCGCCGGAATTTTTGCCATTACTCAAGTTCCCTTAGCAATTAGTGAAGGATTACTAACTGTGTTGGTGTGGAACTGGCTGCAATCTTATAATCCTCAAGAATTAGAATTGTTGAAATTAATCAAGCGAGGAAGTGGCAATGAGTCAATCTAAAAAAGGGTTGAGTAACTGGCTGTTGGTATTAGGAGTTATAGCTTTAGCAGTTGCACCGTTAATATTTGTGCGAGGTGGGGAGTTTTCCGGTGCTGATGGCAAAGCAGAAGAGGCTATTAATGAAATACAACCCGAATATAAACCCTGGTTTAAATCATTTTTTGAACCAGCTAGTGGGGAAATAGAAAGCTTATTATTTGCTTCTCAAGCGGCTTTGGGTGCGGGAGTAGTTGGTTATGCAATTGGATTGTATAAAGGACGTTCCCAACAACAAAAACCTAAAGAATGAGCCTACAACTAGACACTTTAGCTTATACCAATCGATTGCGAAGATTGCCACCAGAGCATAAACTAATTTTTGCATTTACTACTCTTGCTATTTCCCTGGCTAGCCATCCGCTAGTGCAAATATTGATGGCACTTTGGATGGGTATTTGGACAGTTATCTATGCAAGAATTCCCGCTGGTGTTTATTTTAAATTGTTAACATTTACCATAATTTTTTGTTTGACAAGTTTGCCAGCACTTATGGTGAATGGAGTTACGATTAATGATTTGCCAAACGTACAATTAGATTCGTGGTATGGATTAACTCTCGGACACTTCTATATTTATATCAGTCATCATGGCAGTATCCAAGCATTAGGAATTTTAACCAGAGCATTAGCCTCTGTTTCTTGCTTATATTTTCTCATGTTAACCGTCCCTTTCACGGAGATATTGCAAACTCTGCGTTACTTACGATTTCCAGTGCTTTTAACCGATTTGTTATTACTAATGTATCGGTTTATTTTCATCCTATTGAACACAGCCGAGGAATTATGGACGGCACAAAATTCCCGTGGTGGTTACCGTACTTGGCGTAGTGGAATGAAAAGTTTAGCACTACTAATCGGACAATTATTACAGCGAACCTTACAACGATATAGTCAGTTTTCTCTGGGATTGCAATCACGGGGTTTTGTGAGCGAATTTCGAGTTTGGCATCCCCGCCGCTATCGTCCCCAAGCGCGATATATCATCGAAGCAATTTGCGGCTGTGTAGGATTAATAGGATTAGAATTTTGGCGAAATGCAGGAATATTTACTTGAATTTGAGCAGGTATATTACACCTATCCAGGCACACAAGAATCAGCTTTGAATGGTCTAACACTGAAGATTCCATCTGGTAAAAGGTGTGCGTTAATTGGGCAGAATGGTTGTGGTAAAACGACGCTATTTTTATTAGCTAATGGTCTCTATAAACCTGATTCTGGTATTGTCCGTTGGCGTAGTGAACCGTTAAGTTATAATCGCAATGATCTTAGTAACTTACGCCAGAAAGTTGGACTAGTATTTCAAGATCCAGAACAACAATTAGTAGCTTCTACTGTTGAAGAAGATATATCTTACGGTTTGTGTAATTTGGGTTTGCCAGAGCCAGAAATTAAAGACCGAGTAGAGCAAGCATTAGTGGAATTTGAACTGACTGCTTTAGCAGAAAGACCAGTACATCATCTGAGTTTAGGACAAAAAAAGCGAGTTTCTATAGCAGATGTGATGGTATTACACCCGGAACTCTTGGTGTTGGATGAGCCAACTGCATATTTAGATGTAAAACATACTCGTAACTTGATAGCGACTTTGAAAAGGATTCATCGAGATGGAACCACTTTGTTGATGGCAACCCATGATTTGGATTTAGTTTATCGTTGGGCAGATTGGGTTTTTGTCATGGATAAAGGGCAGCTGATGCTAGAAGGTAAACCACAAGATGTATTTAGTCAACGTACACTTTTAGAAGAGCTAGAGTTAGGTGTACCATTGATATATGAGATGTTATTTGATGGGCTATCTACTGAAGAGGGAGTAATTATAGAAAGAGTCCGACAGCGAATATTACAGCTATTTCGTAATTTTTCCTGATTAACATAGGATTTACGTAAAACTAAACGCCAACCTACACAGTTTAAGGTTTTTGGCGTTAACCCAAGCGTATTGAAATATAGGGTGGACAAAAATTTGCCCACCATATAACTAATTTACACCTCGCAGCTTGCGAGTATTATCAACTAAACTCTGAGCAAATTGATCAAATCTTTGGGATAGCTTCTCATCTAGTAGCTTGCCTTCAGGACTGAACGCACCCCAAGCTTGTCCAATCGCAATTTGTTCAGGGATTGCCCAACAATGCACCCATCTGGTAATTAACCGTAGTTCGTTCAGAGCATTACTATTAGACTGTCCACCTAAAACACTAATAAATCCTGCCACTTTATCTGACAGTTGATCAAAACTCATCAAATCTAGAGCATTTTTGAGGACACCACTAACGCCACCATGATACTCAGGTGTCGCTAAAATTAATCCATCAGCCTGACTAACAGTATTTTGCAACCGCAGAACATCTGGGTACTCTGGATACTCCTTCGCGCCAGTGCAAAATGGTAGCTGCAACTGCCGTAAATCGAGAATTTCTACCTCTGCACCCAAGGCTTCTACCCTTTGCACTGCTACTTGCAAAGCAAGCTGGGTATAGGAGTTGGATCTTAAGCTACCGCCAATACCAATAATTCTCACCATAATTAACCTACAAAGTATTAACTAGCTCTTAAAAAGCGGAATCGTTATGACTATGTTTATTTTAGCGATTTGTGTCAGAATGTGTCAAATTAATATCTGCTGGGCATGGGGCATGGGGCATGGGGCATGGGGCATTGGGCATGGGTGACTCTTCCCCATTTTCCTGTGGATGGAGTTTTTCATGGAGGAAGGAATAGCCTGAAGAAACTTGGGAATGGTTTTGTGTGGAAGTTAGACTAGATAAGAAAAGTGTAATTTCCAGTTATTACAATTTTTAATAGAAGAATAGGCATAAAACCAGCGCTCAAACTTGTGCCAGCAGACAAAGGGTAACTATTATGACAAATTTGGGAAAAAAAGCATTGATAAAAAGTCAGTCGTCAAAGCGCGTTTCTTGGGTTGGTGCGTTGGCAAAACCCGCCGTAGGCATCGCAGCTAGTTTAATTATGTTGCCAGTAATTTTCGGTAGTACTCCTGTCATGGCACAAAAAGCAGAGAGCACCCCTCTAAATTATGGCCAGTTGATCAAGAAAGTGAAGGCGGGAGAAGTTGAAAGAGTAGAGCTTGACGAAACTGAACAGCTAGCAAAGGTTTATCTCAAGGGACAAAAGGAGAATACACCACCGCAACAGGTGAGACTTTTGGCGCAAAATGCAGAGTTAATTAACATTCTTAAAGAGAGGAATGTTGATTTTGGTGAAGTTTCCTCTGCTAATAGTCGAGCTGCTGTTGGGCTGTTAATTAATTTGATGTGGATTTTGCCACTGGTGGCTTTAATGCTGTTGTTCCTCCGGCGCTCTACAAATGCTTCTAGCCAAGCGATGAATTTCGGCAAATCCAAAGCTCGCTTTCAAATGGAAGCCAAAACTGGAGTCAAATTTGAAGATGTCGCCGGGGTTGAAGAAGCTAAAGAAGACCTTGAAGAAGTTGTTACTTTCTTAAAACAGCCTGAAAGATTTACGGCTGTAGGCGCACGTATTCCCAAAGGAGTGCTGTTAATTGGCCCCCCTGGTACTGGTAAAACTTTACTGGCAAAAGCGATCGCAGGTGAAGCAGGTGTACCATTCTTCAGTATTTCCGGTTCGGAATTCGTGGAAATGTTCGTAGGTGTGGGTGCATCTCGCGTGCGCGACCTCTTCAAAAAAGCCAAAGAGAATGCTCCTTGCCTAATATTTATCGATGAAATTGACGCAGTAGGTAGACAACGGGGGACTGGTATTGGTGGCGGTAACGATGAGCGCGAACAAACCCTCAACCAACTGCTCACTGAAATGGATGGTTTTGAAGGAAATACAGGCATCATTATTATTGCTGCCACTAACCGCCCAGATGTTTTAGATGCAGCGCTACTCAGACCAGGACGCTTTGACAGACAAGTGATGGTAGATGCACCGGATCTCAAAGGGCGACTGGAAATTTTGAAAGTCCACGCTCGGAATAAGAAAATTGATCCTAGCGTATCATTAGAAGCGATCGCTCGTCGCACACCTGGTTTTACTGGCGCAGACTTAGCCAACTTACTCAACGAAGCTGCCATTCTCACCGCTAGAAGGCGCAAAGAAGCTGTTACCCTTTTAGAAATTGATGCTGCTGTAGACCGAGTTGTTGCAGGTATGGAAGGTACTGCCTTAGTAGACAGCAAGAGTAAGCGCCTGATTGCCTATCATGAAGTTGGACACGCTTTAGTGGGTACATTGCTCAAAGACCATGACCCTGTACAGAAAGTTACATTAATTCCACGGGGACAAGCACTGGGATTAACTTGGTTTACTCCCAACGAAGAACAGGGGTTAATTTCCCGTTCCCAACTCAAAGCTAGGATTACTGCTACTTTGGGTGGTCGCGCCGCCGAGGAAATCGTTTTTGGTAAGCCAGAAGTGACCACAGGTGCAAGCAATGACTTGCAACATGTGACAGGGATGGCGCGGCAGATGGTGACACGCTTCGGGATGTCAGAATTAGGCCCATTGTCCTTGGAAAATCAGAGTGGAGAGGTATTTTTAGGACGCGACTGGATGAATAAATCAGACTATTCTGAGGAAATTGCCGCCAAAATTGATTCTCAGGTGCGCGAAATTGTTAACAATTCCTACATCAAGTCCAAAGAACTTTTGGAAGAAAACCGTGTAGTTTTGGAACGTTTAGTAGATTTGCTAGTAGAACAGGAGACAATTGAAGGCGATTTATTCCGCACAATTGTTGCTGATAATGCTCAGGTAGCCGATGCAAAGTTGGCTGTACCTCATTAGAAAGATGAGTGAACAATAATGTAGAGACGTAGCAGTGCTACGTCTTTACAAGGGTTCTGGATAATGCATCTTTAATTTCACCAGATGTCTATTAAGGAATAGGGAAAAGCTAATAGTCTATCAAATTTAGACTACTCAAAATCCAAATGCTAAGATTCCCGACTTATTAAAAAAGTTGGGATTTTGTTTTAAAAAAATTACAATACCACATCAGCCTTACCAGAAAGTAGCACACATAAAGTCTTGTCACTGCAAAGCTTAGACTATTGTATTATATATACCCAAACAATGTACTACAAGTGGACATAAACATCATGAAACATAGATTTTGGGCAAGCTATCTGCTTGCTGCTTTAGCATTTCTCCCCTTCGAGTCTGTAAGCACTACTCAGGTTTTGGCAACAGAGTCAGCTTACCAACTGGCACAAGCCAAATCTGCTTACACCCAATATATGCAACTTGGTTATAATGAAACCAAACGGAGAAACTATAGAAAAGCTTTAGGATATTTTCAGCAAGCAGAGCGGCTACGTCCTGGAGATAGATATGCTACTTCTGCAATTAGAAATGTTACGGGTTACATTCAACGCGGTAGAAATCGTATCGCTTTTGTTCCAGGTAGACCTGGTAGGGTAAGATCGGCTGGAACACGGGGAAATTGTTTTCCAATTGGACAATATATTATTCCCCTGACACCAACAGATAAGGAAGCTCAACGAACCACAGCAGAGCGTCCCACATTCTTTTTTTACATTCCTCAAACTTCGATAAGAGTAGAAGCACTAGAATTTGTTTTGCGGGATGATGATAGCATTGACCCATTGTATAAGGGAACTTTCAAACCTGTTGGGCAGAATGGGATTGTGAGTGTAAATGTACCTATTGATCAGCCATCTCTACAAATCGGTAAAGAGTATAATTGGACTTTTTCGATGATTTGTGATCCTAATAACCGCGATAAAGACTCGTATGTAGAAGGTACAATTGTGCGATCGCAAGATGAAAACCTATCTCTTCAGCTAAATCAACCAAATACAGACTTGGATCGTGCAGTTTTATTTGCAACAGCCGGATTTTGGGAAGATGCTTTGAGAACTTTAGCTAATTTACGCAGTCAGCGTCCTAATGATCCCGAAGTTCAAAAATATTGGGAAGAGTTTTTGAATTCAGTAGACATAAAAGAAGTTGTAAATAAGCCTTTATTGCCCTGTTGTACTGCTCAGAAATAAATTAACAATTACTTAAAAACCCGGTTTTGATAGAGAAGCTGGGTTTTTTATCCTTGAATTTAAGATTCAGCGATGTCTACGACGGGCTACGCCTACGCAAATACTTATGGCGTGGACGGTATCAATTCTCGCTAATTACTGCTGTAAGTCAACCTGGTAGAGAAATAGGAGGTGCGATCGCCTGATTTTCTACCGATACTAACACTCTTCAAACGCTGGGTGTCAAAAATAACAATGTTGTACAATAGTTTCCGAATTTGGTATTTATGTGCCATTCCGCAAAACCCTAAATGGCTGATTATTGCTTTCCCATATACGAATGTCCAAGTAGAGTTGTGTCTGGTGAAAGTAAATTTCTTCATAAGCAAGCCGCAAACTACGCTCAAGACTGTTCGGTTCAACATCAGCAGCTTTGTTAGAGCCAAGTGCTTTGCGTAAACCAAGCGACAGAATTTCCACCAAATGATGACCACAGCAGATTTGCCAAGGATCGTGATTATTGCTTTTTTGACTCTTTAACCGTTCTTGCAAATTTTTATCACTCAAAGAGAAAGCTTGGGATTTCTTCTTAATCTCCTGAATCAGCTTGAGTTCATCAATTTGCAGAGTTTGCTCATCAATGAACTTGCTAAATGTAATTCCCTCAAAGGTTAGATTTAATCCGTCACATTTAGAGATCCAAAGCAAATAACCTACCGACATCCCATTTTCAACTACTACTGATTTTATGTCTCGATTAAACTGAGCAATTTTCTCTTCAGAACCAAATTCAGCGAGTACTTTGTTAAATGCTGGTGAGTTAATCAGTATAGTTTCAAGGTCATGGCTGTCAGTGTAAAGAAGATTAGGACTGGTGTATAACAAAGTTTCAAGGCGATCAAAATCTGCATCAACAATCGCTAAAACTCCCTGAAAATTTGATTGTTCCAAAATTTTTAAAATTTCAATAGCACGCTGTTTTCCTGATGTTTCGACTAACTCACAAATTAATTGGTCAACAAACTGCTTATAAAAAGTTTTGTCAGAACTTCCTTCCACTAATAAAAAAGTTCCATTATATGTGCTTCGTCGTAATCGAATTTGGTTAGCAACACGGTCAACTGTAAGAAAATCTCTCACTTGTGTGGCCCTTTAAGTTCAACCGTCAAATCCCAACGGTCTTGAATAATATCTGGCGAATGAGTAGCCATTAGTATATTTAAATCTGCAAGCTGTGTGATGTCTTGTAAATCCTTTAAAAACTGAACCTGCCATCCTACATGAAGAGATAATTCCGGCTCATCAATTAAAACTAGAGAGTTAGGTTGAACTTTAAATAGTAGTTCATAGAGAAGAACTAACTCATGTTGCTCTCCAGATGATAAATCTGTTGGCAAAAGAGTTTTTGAATTAGATAATGAGGAACCATAACTTGTTGTGACAACGAATCCCTTTTCTTTACTAAAGTTTATCTCTTTGTAAGAATAGGCAAACTTATTATTAATAATTTTCCTTAATAAATCAATTTTAGTTGCTATTTCAGCAAAAACACTCAGCTTCTTTCCCACATCTTCAACATATACCGATAAAGCATTTTTGGTGCTTTCATCTATATCTTGAGGCTGAATTTGAAATTCTGCATCTTCATCTTTATCCAAAAGACCTACTTCTATGAGACGAGAGCGAGTCGCTTCAAGTTCGTATAGTTGATAACGAAGTTGTTCATCTGTTAAATCTGTGGATGGCTGTTGCTTAACTACTCTAACTGGAAAAGTTCTGTCAAGAGATTGAGATGTTGTACCGTATTCCTTAAATTTATCTTGCATCAGTTTAGCAAGTTCATCAGAATAGGCAGATACAGTTGACAACATTGAAGGTGTTTCAGCAGACCGTCTGGAAGAACGGTTAGGAAAAACATTAAGCAACCGTTGTGATTCAATGAGGCGAATATGAATATTGTCTTTCAATTTTTCTAGCCAATCAGGTTCTTCTTTTAACTTCAGTTTTGAGGAGGATAAACTATCATAAACCTCTACAGAGTCTTCTAAAGAAAGAGTTCTTTCAGTAGAACAATCCCTAAATATTAAAGGATATATTTGTTCTCTTAGTCGGATACTATTATCTGAGCCATAACTAATAAAAACTTCTCTATCAGGTTGCTTTAAAGCAAAATAAGCTGGTTTTGAATCATGATTATAAAAGTTGAAACCAATATTATTCGTTTCTGAGCCATCTGCATTCTCAGAATTTTTGATTATTTCAACACTAGTAGTATCATCAAATTCAACTCTAAAATTTCTAAACGGGATAGCTCTCAAGTCTGCGTATCGAGAGTTAAAAAAACTATTCAAAATTCTTAATATGGCTGTTTTACCAAAACCATTTGGGCCATGAATAATGGTGATTCGTTCATCCATGTTCAATGGAATCACATGGTCAAAAATTCCAAATAAGCCACTGACGGAAATTTGCTTAATTCGCATAGTCATCTAGTCCTATAGCCATTGGCTTCATGGCTTTAATTCTAACTTCTATCTCTCTCTGGAAAGCACAGGAAACAAAAACTTCAATTCTTTTGTATCCTCTTTCTTAGAAAATTCTGACTTTTAGGCGTTCTTGGAAGGTAGGCGACACACCCTGCGGAATCTTGCTACAGATTTTCCCCTGTTTAACTAGGTTGTTGAGGCTAAAATCATAATAGTTGAGCCAGTTCCAACAGCGATCGCACAATCAGGCATCATTTCCCTCTAAACTGAGTTGAGCAATTTCCAAAGCTTTTTGGTACAGTATTCTAGAAAATCCACATGACGAGAATAGGCGATCGCTAATTGCAATTGCCAGTTTATTGCTCAAAATCTAGAACGCAGTTGCTATGATCAAACGCCTGCTTGTGGTAGAGTCCCCCGGAAAAGTCAAAAAACTCAGTCAAATTCTGGGTTCGGATTGGAAAGTTCTAGCCAGTTGTGGCCATATCCGAGAACTCAGCAATGAAGGGGACGATTCCTTGGGCTTCGTCATGGACGGCAGTAATGTCCGATGCAATTACGTCCCGCGTGACCAACGAGCGAAAGAAACAATCCAGAAACTCAAGTCTGCGGTGAGACAGGTTGATGAAGTTGTCTTAGCAACTGATCCAGATCGGGAAGGCGAAACGATCGCTTGGCATCTCAAAGAAACGCTGGGTTTAAGGGAACCGAAACGAGTAATTTATACTGAAATTACAGCATCGGCGGTGCAGAGTGCGATCGCTAATCCCAGAAAGCTAGATCAAAACTTAATCGGTGCTGGGTTGTGCCGAGATTGTCTAGATAAGCTGGTGGGTTACAAAGGTAGTCCTTTAGTATGGGCATTAAATAACGGCGCTAAGAGTGTTGGCAGAGTCCAAAGCGCCACCTTGCACTTGATTTGTCAGCGAGAAAACGAAATTCTGGCGTTTGTCCCCCAAGATTACTGGAGTGTCTGGGTAGATTATGCGGAAGGATTTCGGGCTTTTTACAAAGGTACGGTTGATTCTGCAAAAGATGCAGCAGAGCAAGAAACTGAAACTCATGATGACGCAAAGGTAGGTAATACTCCAGAAACACCGGAGTCTAAGCGTGTTCTTTCCGAAGCAGAGGCTACACGTTTAGTTGAAGAAGCACAGCGGCATCCTCATCAAGTTATTCATTTTGAAGGAAAAATCGCTAACCGCCAGCCACCGCCACCATTTACAACTTCCAGCCTTCAGCAAGCAGCCGGTTCAAAGCTTAGGTTTGCTCCCGACAAAACCATGATTGTGGCCCAAAAGCTTTATGAGGCAGGGCTGATAACATATATGCGAACAGACTCAGTAATGCTGAGTCCAGAATTTTGTGCCAGCGCCCGTAAATGGTTAGAGCAAAATGATCCGCAGAATGTACCGCAGCAAGTCGCCAAGCATCGCAGTAGCAAATCGGCTCAAGAAGCACATGAAGCGATTCGTCCAACGGATGTATTTCGTCCCTCAGCTCAATTGCGTTTAGAACTTCCTGATGATGAGTTTAATCTCTATGTAATGATCTGGAAACGGTCAATTGCTTCTCAGTGTCGGGCTGCTCAATTGCGTAAAACTTTGGTGATTACTCAGTCTGGTTCCCTACTGTGGTCAGCCAGAGGGCAAGTAATTGAATTTTACGGTTATGCCCGGTACTGGAATAATCTCAGCAAGGATAGTGTTTTACCTTCATTACAACAGGGACAAGCGTTAAAACTGGAGAATGCTGGACATGAAAAGAAGCAGACGCAGCCACCACCCCGTTATAGTGAACCCAAATTGGTGCAACTGATGGAACGTAAAGGAATTGGTCGCCCAAGTACTTATGCTCCTACTGTTGCTACTTTAAAAAAACGAAATTATGTCGAGTTGAAAAAAGATCATCTGCAACCGACAGCGTTAGGGTTAGAAGTTGATGCGTTTTTGCTCAAAGCACTGCCGGATTTACTAGAGGCAGAATTCACTGCAAAAATGGAAGATGCCCTTGATGCAATTTCCGAAGGAAAGAATTCTTGGCAGCATTATTTAACTAGTTGGAATCAGAATTACTTTGTACCAGCACTTTCCAAAGCTAAAACTGTAGTTGCAAGTTCTCCAACAGGTAAAGCTCATGTGATAAGCGATCGCAAATACGAAACTTCCAAGACTCGATGCCCTGAATGCAAAAATTTTCTTGCCAAAATTCCGAGTACTAAAGTTAAAAAGAAATATTTCCTCAAATGCACAAAAGGCTGTGAAAATGTCGTGCTATTTTGGAGCGACTTTAACAAAACTTGGCAGCCACCACAAGCTAAAACAGTCCCGGCTGAAAATCAACAAAAGCCTCCCGTGAAGATGACGGCATATCCCTGCCCGGTATGTAAGAAACCTTTAGAAGAGTACAGTTACATCAAAGAGGGGCAGAGTAAGACAATGTTGCGATGTTCTAATTCACAATCTCGTAAGGATACCAAACATAAAGATGTGGCTTATTTCAGCACACAAAAAGGGTGGTGGAGTCCTAAGTTTGGGGAGTTAGAAGTTAAGAGTTAAGAGTTAAAAGTTTGGAGTTCTTCGTTCCCATGCAGAGCATGAGAACGAGAGAAAAGAAGTCTATGGAGTAAAGTCCGATTACAAATTTTTGTAGACTTCACCATCATTTCGCTTACCAACACGAAAAACATCAATCAATTTACTTTCTTCATCAATTGTGTAGAGAATTCTATATTCACCTTGATCGACACGATAACCACCCTCATAGCCTTTCAAGGCTTTGCAATCTTGAGGTCGAGAATTGCCTTGAAGCGAAAGGATTTTAGATACAACCTGTTTATAAAATTTCGCTTGCAAATCTAACAAATCCTTTTCCGCAGTTTTAGCAATTCTCAAACTGTAGCGTTCACTCATTTCCACGCTTGGCACTAATTGCCTCTAAGGTAGTAAACCCATCATTTTCCTCAATTGCACGACGAAGCGTTTCTGAATCAATAGCATCTTCAACAGCTTCAAGCAATTTCAAATCATCAAGACCGATAATTGCTACAGCAGCTTTACCATGACGCTGAATTATAATCCGCTCACCCTTATACTCAGCACGATTAATAAGCTCTTGGAAGTTTGCGCGAGCTTCTGTTGCACTTATGGCAGTCATAGCGCCTCACAAAATTAAATAATTGATGCTCAAATGTAATTTTTGTACAAATTGCTAAAAATATACAAAATTTACGTTATGTACTAATATTACACAATGGATAAAACAATTTCCAGTTGATTTTAGATTTATGCACTGTGATGCGATCGCATCAAACCACTCTTTAGCTCAATTTAGAACAAGCGAAAGTCAGAAAATCCTAAGTATTTTTCCCCTTAACTGTCCTCAATTGTACCTGGTGGGAGCAGCCGCTTCATTTGGTGAGCCAATAATTCTAGTCCGGCATCCTTGGCAAAAAATCCGTCTGCTTCTGGACACATTTGTTTGCCATGCACCTCTAACTCATTCTTGCTCATGTAAGCCGTGACGAGGATGACTACAGGAGAACGAGCCAAGCGGCGCTTGAGAGCGGTAACGATTTCCATGCCATCCGTACTTAGCTCATACCGAGCTGTAGGCAGCACGAAATCAACCAGAAAGATATCATACTGGTTTAGTTCGTCTAACTCCCACAAGAAACTAGACACTGACTTATAGATTGCCACGTCATATTGTTGCTTCAGAAAGCGTTGGACGATGCGACACCAGTGTTCGTCATCATCCAAAATCGCCAGCTTATACATGGAGATTCAATTCCTTTTTTGACCAAGAAGACTAATCATATCCAAAAAGGCATCGTAGTCAGTTATGGGTTTGGTATAGCAACTGTCAGCCCCAGATTGGGACAACAGGAGATGTTGATCGGCGGGCATGGTGTAAGCCGTCACCAGGATAATTGGTAACTGTTTCCACTGTGCCTTTAAATGGCGTGACAGGATGGAGCCATCGACTTTTTGTCCTTCCCACCTAGCTCCTGGCAAATTGATATCCATAATTACCAGCTCTACTGCCCCCGCTTCGCATCGGTTGAATATCTCTTTTGGTTCGGCAGTAATAAACACCTGATGACCCCCCAAACGTTCGATTAGTTTGGCGGTTCCCTTAGCCAGGAGTTGATTGTCTTCAACCAGCAGGATGTTCAAGATTGTTACTAAAACCTCCATGCTGTAGAAGCGCCTACATCCAATGAGAGTAAGGTACAGGTGATTTTAATTGCCGTCCAAATATTAAAACCCATAATAAATACTCATCTTTTTATAGTCAGGTGAAATATCTTCCAAGGGCCAAGCCCCTAGCTAAAAGCTAGGGGCTTGGCCCTCAACTAGAGAACCCTGACTTCCTACCTGACTTTGTTCGTTTAGAGGCAGGGTAAAAGTCACCGTGTTTCCCTGCCCTAGTCCAGGGCTTTCAAGCCATATCTTACCACCCATCAGTTCTACTAATCGCTTGCAGATAGTCAGCCCTAAGCCGGTGCCCCCGTAGGAGCGCTGGGCAGAACCATCAGCTTGCACAAATGGGGAAAACAGTTGCTCTGAATTTTCCATCTCAATGCCGATACCTGTGTCGTGTACCGAGATTTGAGCCATTGTCCCAGTACTATCGACGACAGCCCTGACATCGATTTGACCCTCATCGGTGAATTTGAAGGCGTTATCCAGCAAGTTTGTCATCACCTGACGGACTTTGATCTTGTCGGCGAAAACAGTCTCGATTTCACAGTCGAGTGTCAGAGGAATTGACTTGTAGCGGCTTTCGGCACCAGAAAGGAAACACTGCTCTTGTAAAAGCTTTTGCAGATAAACTGTCTCTAAATCTAAGGCTATGCGCCCGTCTTCAATCTTGGCAATGTCAAGGACATCGTTAATGATGGTGACAAGATTTTGCGTCGATTGGTAAGCGCCATCTATATATTCGCGCAACTCATCTTCGTCTTCATAAAGACGCTCTTTGAGCAACTTTAAATAGTTTAAGGTTGAGGCCAGAGGGGTTCGCAATTCGTGGCTGGTAGAAGCCAAGAAGTTGCTCTTGAGGCGACTCACCTCTTCGGCGGCAGCTCGGGCATGAGAGAGAGCTTCGTTGTGCATCTCAACTACCAGGCGTTGCTGGCGTTCCCGGTGATAGAGGCGATTTTGCAGCACGGCCAGTGATAGGTGAATGTTCAAAGACTGGATGAGTTCCATCTCTTCGATGCTCCAGGGATGAGCTTTATCTTCTTTGAGTGCCTGCCATTGCGCCATTGACTGGCGGGGTCGCTGTTGGCGTTCATCGGCTTCCTCATAGCCTGGCCAGAGATTTTTTGTGCAGATTTGGTCACGAAAGAATGTTAGATACCCCAGGAATTCTTCACCATAATACAACGGTTGAACAATCAAACCCCGAATCGGTGTGGTTTGGAAGGATTCAATCAGTTGGTGCAGACGCGGTTCTTGCTGAAGATTAATTACCACTCGCAGGGCAGGTTTATCTTCTTGGGTTAAGGCAGTGTCGATGGGAGCAGGAGTTTCCCCGACCTCTTGCCATAGGGGATGATTTTCTAGTAAGTGTGGTTGCTCTTGCTCGGATGAAGTCGGCTGATTTCCGTAAGTATAAAGATGGGCTGGTAAAGCCTCATCCGGGGAAGTTAGGTACAACCTTCCTCCAGAACTGCCAGAAGCTTTGACTGCTTGCTCCAGAACGTTATGCAAAATCTCTTCAGGGGTCAGAGGCGCGTGCAGCATGGTGGCAATCTGATTAACGATCGCATCACGCTGCTGCTGTTCCTGTACCTGACTCAGTAGACTCGCCTGGGTAATTGCTAGTGAAACCTGATCGGCAAGCAATTGCACGACCAGCAAATCTTCAGATGTAATCTCTCTGGGTTCGGCATGATGAGAGATTAATAGCCCCCAGAGTTCCTGTTGATAAATTATTGGCACTACCAGAGAAGATTGCACACCCATCTGGGTGAGATAGTCTACATGGCAGGGGTCTACCGGACGGCTTAAGATATCTTCGAGGGGTTGCTCTTGCACTTCTTCAACGGTCAAGTCTCCGATCGCCGTTGTTTTGGGAGTCGGCAGCGAGTTGAGAATAATTCGCTGCTCGCTGACATTGACAATGGAGCGGGTACGTGCTTTGACAAACAAAGCCCGCGCTTGGGGCGGAATGTCATCAGATGGATAGTGTAATCCCAGCAAAGAAGGCAGGCGGTTGGGGGCGCTGGCTTCGGCAACGACGTGTCCATGCCCGTCGCGATCGAAGCGGTAGACCTTAGTTCGGTCGGTTTGCAAAAATGCCCGCAACTCGACCACAGTTGCATCCAAAATCTCTTGCAGGTTCAGCGATTGCCGAATGCGGTTCGCCATCCGAGCCAGCAGAGCTTCTTTGCGTTCAGGAAGGAACTGATCTTTTAAGTTTCTAAAACCGGAATTTGTAGCCACCTCTTACTCTCAACTTCTTAAAATAATTATTTAATCATTTAACTAGGCTAGCAATTACCATCGCTAATTTTGCTGGTTCTATTGGCTTAGTCAAATGTTTTTGAAATCCTGCTTGGAGAATTTTTTCCTGGTTAGTCTCTCCAGCATAAGCTGTCAGTGCGATCGCTCGAATCTCTCCCCCTTGCTGTGGCGGTAGTGATGTTTGACGACAAGCCGCTTCGCGTCTACGAATTTCCCGAATCAGCATGTAACCATCCATTTCTGGCATCCCAATATCACTTAAAATAATATCTGGTTTCTCAAGTGCAAAGGCGTCTAGTGCAAGCGATGCTGAGGCGAAAGCACGCACAGAAGCACCATACTGTTGCAGGATAAAAACTATTAGGTCGCGGGTGTCAACTTCATCGTCCACGACTAGCACATTTACCCCCTGAAGATTAGGGGAACTCTCAGTTAAACCCTTATATTCACTTGTTTGAGGCTCGACACTCTTGATAGGTAACAACACAGTAAAGGTTGCACCTTTATCATCTCCCTCACTTTCTGCTTGGACTGTTCCACCGTGCAGTTCCACGATTTGACGAGCGATCGCTAAACCAAGCCCCAAGCCGCCAAAGGTTCTTGTTGTGGTATTGTCAGCTTGACGGAAGTAATCAAACACGTGAGGTAGAAATTCTGGGTTGATGCCCTTACCCGTGTCACTGACTTGGATTTGCGCTTGTGTACCCACGCGCTCAAGTCTTATTTCCACCTGACCACCATCCTCTGTGAACTTAACGGCGTTAGAGAGCAAATTCCAGACGACTTGCTGCAAGCGACTGGGATCGCCCAAAACTTGCCCTACATCCGGTGCAAATTTCGTCTTGAGTTGAATTGACTTGGCTTGAGCCGCTAGACGCACCGTATCAAGGGCTACTTCAATAACGGCGGACAGATCAACAGAACTGATCTTCAGGGTGAGTTTTCTTTGAAGAATGCGGGAAACATCCAGTAAATCTTCCATCAGCTGAGACTGCAACTTGGCATTGCGCTCAATGGTTGCTAAGGCATAAGCTGTCTTTGCTTCATCCAGTTTGCGAGTTTGCAGAAGTTTTGCCCAGCCCAAAATCGGGTTGAGGGGAGAACGCAGTTCGTGAGATAGAACAGCGAGGAACTCATCTTTGAGACGATTGGCTTGTTCTGCTGCATTTTGTGCCGCTTCGCTAACAGCACGAGCGGCTTGCTCACGCCGTGCAGATTCTTCGGCTGCTTGACGGGCGTTGCTACTGTAAATAGCGGTGGCTGTAAAATTTGCAAAGCTGGTCATCAGTCGCAAGTCTTCTCGATCAAACTGCCGATCCTCATTGTGAGATACAATCCAAATCGTGCCAAGTGGTTGATTCGCAATCAATAAAGGAACCACCAATATCTCAACGATTGTTGGCTTAAACTGTTGTAAGTAAGTGAAATACCGTTCTGGATAGGAATACAACAGGGGGGCTTGCCGTTCTAGGCAAATGCCGCAGCAACTAAAGCTGTAAAGGGTGGGAGTTTGTTCAGATGCTTCTAACATCCCGGCTAGTGCGACCCAACGGCAAATATCTTCCCCGTTTGGAGTCACCTCAAGTAAGCTGACACCTGCTGTTTCTGCCCGACACAGTTGAGTAATTATTTTTACAAGCTTTTTGAGCAGAATTTGAGGCTGCTCAACTAGTTGCCCTATCAGGGTATGAAGCGCATCATTTTCTTGCTTGAGGTCAGTGGTTCTGGGTATTCTACGGGACAACTCTTGAGTGATGAGAATATCATCTAAACCAAAAGTGTTGAATGTTAAGAAAAATCCGATAAAAACAGCCCAAAATATGTTAAA